>JBEVDP010000419.1:0-3547 GCA_040513235.1 Acidimicrobiia bacterium
AGGACCGCCCGCTCGCGTACCGCCAACGCATCGTCCACCACATGGTGCTCGGCGAGCTGGTGCTCAAGCCGCTGCCCACCGAGGTGGCGCACCGTGTCGCGCAGTACTCGAAGGCACTCGGCGTCGACGACCACTTCGTGCGCGTCGCCCGCCGCTACGCGCAGGGCGCGTACGGCATGGCGTGGATGGACCTGCGTCGCAGCGGCTTCGTCGAGCACGTGAAAGACGTCGACACCAACCTCGTGCACAGCGGCATCCAGCTCAACGACCCGTTCCTGTCGCCCGGTCCCGATCCCGACCTCGAAGCGCGTTGGATCGCGTTCCGCGAGCTCCCCGAAGGCACGCTCGGTCGCGCGGTGATCGACATGTACGACGGCCGCGGCTTCGGCGTCCCGGGCAGCGAGCACGGCGCGTCGCCGTATCTCGCGCAGCACGACTTCGCGCACGTGCTCGCCGACTACGGCACCACGCTCAAGGGCGAGCTCGAGGTGTTCGCGTTCGTCGGCCGCGCCGATCCCGATCCGAAGGGCTTCGCCTGGCTCGCGACCGTCATCGGGCTGTTCGACACCGGCTACGTCGCCGACACCGGCTTCTTCACGCGCGACATCTCGGAGCGCAACCTCCACTCCGAAGGCATGCAGCCGCGCCTCGCGGATGCGATCGCACGGGGTAAGGCCGTCTCCGAGCACCTCGGCATCGACCTGTTCGAGGTCGACTTCCACGCGCTCGCCGATCGTCCGGTCGACGAGGTGCGCGTGCACCTCTCCATCCCGCCGAAGTCGGCGGCAGCGCTCGCGGGTGGCTCACCCGGCGTGTTCGAGCGCGCGGGGATGACGGCCACGCAGCAGCAGTACGCCGACGGGCTGGCGGCACGAAGTGAGGAGTCGTCGTGAGCAATCGACGGTTGAATTTCAGCCAGGTGATCTCGATGTACACGGATCACGCCGAGGAGATCATCTGCCTGCTCGAGGAGTGGGACGAGCTGCAGAGCACTCTCGACGTGATGGGGTACACGGGGACGCACGTGCTCGTCGATCGCGACGACCCGCGCCACTTGATGATCGTCGCCGAGTTCGCGTCGGTCGAGCCCGGCGTGTCGGCGTGGGACGAAGCGCAGAAGAACAACGACCGGCCGCAGACGAACGAGTGGGCGGCGCGCATGCGCGAGCTCATCGACGGCGAGCCCGAGTGGCTCAACTTCGACGAGGTCTACCGCACCGACGCGGTCTGACGCGTCAGACGGCGACCGCGAGGCCGAGGGCTTCGTCGCGGCGGTCTTCGAAGCGTTGCGTGAGTTGCACGACGATCGTGATCGCGAGGACCGTCGAGAGCAGGCCGAGGCCGAACCCGAGCAACATGCGGTTGTTCGTGTCACGGATCGAGTCGAGCGTCGTGCCGCCGCCCGTGCCGAATGCCTGCGTGATGACGCCCGAGAAGAGGAACAACAACCACCACGCCCAGATCAACGGCGACCCGAACTGCGATCGCAGGGTGTCGCCCGGCTTCAACCCGGGCGCGCTCGCGCGCCACAGGTCTTGCATGATCTTGAACGGGATGAAGATGTTGGCGATCGGCACGAACCATCCGCCGATGCTCCAGCCCGGCCCCCATTTCGAACCTTCGATCTCGAGCGCGCGCACGTTCTTGGCGCAGCGCCACTGCCAGATGATCCACACGATCCCGACGGCCGCCGAGAGCAGGAGATACACCAGCGCGACGCTCGCGATGGTCGCGTCGGAGTCGCGGGCCTGACTCAGGTTCAGCGCGCGCGGATCGCCGCCCGCGTCGTCGATCAATGACAGGCGTTGGTACACCGCAAGCATCACGCCCATGCTCGTGATGAAGTTGCACACGAGCAGCGCGACGAGCGTGGTGCGAAGGCCTTTGAGTCGACGCCACCCCGCGTCGGGTCGCAACCCGACGGTGACGGGCGGCGGGAGCTCCGCCTGCTTCATCAGCGCGATGCCGAGCGGAGTGCTCGCGCTCGCCACACCACCCGAGGGCCGCGGGATGTTGTGCTCGTCGGCTGCGGGGCGCCATTCCGTGTAGTCGATGGTCGCGTGCCCGTGGTTCGCCACGTGATGGGTCCACCCGGTGCCGTCCCAGAAGCGTTCCTCGTACCGACCTGCGGGATCGGGCGCGATCCACCGCGGCGGGTTGTTCGCTTGCGTCATGACCGAATGGTCGGCTGCTCCTCCACCCCACTTGATGACGAATCGGTCATGCAGGGCCGGCTGAGACCGCCGTTTCGTCTCCCGCTGTCAGACCGTGAGATCGGCCTGACGGTTGTCGAAGCGCCGCGTGAGCTTGATGACGACGAGCATCGCCAGCACGATGGAGACGAGCAACATCGCGACACCGAAGACTCGGAGGTTCGCGGTGCTCTGCAGGTCGGACACGGTCGCGTTCTCCTCGGTGGGGTTCGCTCCGTAGGTGAACCCGGCCACGATCAGCACGCCCCACCACCAGCCGATCAGTGCCGTGCCCTTCCGGCGCCGCCACTCGACACCGGGGTAGGTGTCGACGGTGCTCGCTCGCCAGAGGTCCTGCATCACGAGGATTGGCAACACGAAGTTGGCGAACGGGATGAACCATCCACCGATGCTCCAGCCCGGTCCGAGACGCGGTTGCACCCGGCCCAGCGCGATCGCATTCTTCGCGCAGCGCCACTGCCAGATGATCCAGACGATGCCGATCGCGAGCGCGAGCATCGAGAAGATGCCGAACGCGGTGCCCACCGCGTCGGCAGACTCGTTGATGTCGTGCACTCGTGTGAACGTGAGCCCGTTGCGTTCCGCGTCGTCCAGCAGGTTGAGCCGGTGTCCGAGGGTGGCGAGCATGGCGACGGCAGCGACACCCGCGCACGAGAACAAGACCACGAGTGCGGTGCGCAACCCGTCGAGCGAACGCCACCGCTGATCGGCGGGCGCGATGCCAGCGAACGCAGGCGGCGCGAGGTTCGTGCCGGGTGGTGGTGGCAATGGCCGTTCGATCGGCGGCGCGGGAGTCAGTGGTACCGGCGACGCGGGCGGCCACGATGCGCGCGGCGCCACCGGGGGAGCGGGCACGAGGGGATCGATCGTGGGCACGCCGGCGTCGGCGACGTGGTCGGTCCACTCCGATCCGTCCCAGTAGCGGTGCGCGTGCCTACCCGTGGGGTCGGCGGCCCAGTGTGCCGGCGGTCCCGCCGCGGGCAGTCCCTCGGAGTTCGGTCCGTCGATGCTCATCGCAGTCTCCGCTCGCGTGCATTGTCCGTTTGGGTGGATCTTTCCACCTCACGTCGGAGTGACGCGGGAATGGGCACTCGGGCGACCACACTCACTCGTCATGAGATTTGGCGGTCGACGACGCATGCTCGGCGCGCTGCTGACCGCGACCGCGTGCATTGCCATTGCGTCGTGCACGTCGAGCGACGGTGATCGCGCGGGCTTCGCGCCCACTACGCGCACGGCATCGACGAAGGCGAGCACGCACGCGGCTGGTTCGCTGCCCGACGGGATCGACGCGACCGTCACCGCGCTCACCGACGGCGACACCATTCGCGTGC
>JBEVDP010000420.1:0-5951 GCA_040513235.1 Acidimicrobiia bacterium
GAGTTCGAGTTCTCCGATCACGATCATCGCTTCTGGCTCGTAGTCGAGCCCGATGACGTGTCGGTCTGTGTGACACCTCCCGGCATCGAAACCGACGTGCTCGTGTCGAGCACGCTCCCGACGATGTACCGCGTGTGGCTCGGACGTGAGGAGCTGTACGACGCGATGCGCGATGATCGCGTCCGACTGTCGGGGACGCCGAGCATGGTGCGCGCGCTGCCGCGCTGGCTCGAGTTCAGCCCGGTCGCGGGCTATGTGCGCGAGGCGCGGGATCCGATCCCGACGCAGTAACGATGGTCGAGTTCGCGCTGCAGTCGCAGGACCCCGCCGACGCGGCGCGCGCTGAAGCCGCGGGCTTCGTGGCGTTCCTCGTCGCCGATCATCCCGGGACTGGTGTGTCACCGTTCGCCACGCTGGCGCACGCGGCGGCCGGGACGACGACGATCTCGCTCGGCACGTACGTCGTGAACGCGGGCGTGCGCGAGCCACTTCACATCGCCGCCGACGTCGCTACCCTCGACATGCTCTCCGGTGGGCGCGCGCTGCTAGGTATCGGCGCGGGACACACGCCGGCCGAGTGGAGGATGATCGGCCGGACAGCGTTGTCGGCACCGGAACGAGTGACGCGCCTGATCGAGAGCGTCGAGGTGATCCGGCGGGTGCTGGCGGGCGAGACGGTCACCTTCCACGGCGAGCACATCCACGCCGACGGCGCGGCACTCGCGCAGCCGCGGGCGGTGCCGCTGCTCATCGGCGGCGGCAATACCCGGCTCCTGCAGTACGCGGGCGAGCACGCCGACATCGTCGGCATCAGTGGCCTTGGCCGCACGCTCGCGGACGGCCACACGCACGAAGTCCGCTGGCACACCGACGACGTCGACCGCACGATCGCTCACGTGCGCGCCGCGGGCCGTACGCCAGTGATCGACGCACTCGTCCAACATGTCGAGATCACCACCGACCGCACCGCGGCAGCCGAGAAGCTCACACATGAGATCCCGCAGTTCACGGCCGCCGACCTGCTCGCGTGCCCATACGTGCTGATCGGCACCGAAGACCAACTCGTCGCCGAAGTGCGTTCGCACCACGACCGTTGGGGCATCGACCGCTTCACCGTCCGCGCCAGTGCCCTCGACGCGATCGCCCCGCTCATCCCGACGTGAGCGGCCTCCGGAACACAGCCGTCTCGCTGGGCTCGAAACCGAGGCCGACGTAGAGCGCGTGCGCGGCGCGGCGCGTATGGTGCGACCGCAGGTCGAACGAGAGAACGCCGTCGGCCACATCAGCCATCGCGGCCGTGAGCAGCGTCCGCGCTATGCCCTGTCTGCGATGTGCCGTGTCCACAACGACATCTTCGATGTGGTACCGGAGCCCGGGAAGGTGACGGTGCGGTACGAGCAACGTCATGCCGACGATGGATTGGTCGCAGCGGGCGACATAGACGCGGGTCGGCGATTCGATCACCTGCGCGAGCCCGGTGACTGTGACGGGATCCCACGCGGGCTTCAACTGCGAGATCAAGAGGTTGATCTGGTCGACCGCCTCCGGCGTTGCCGTGGTTAGCCGCGCGAAGTCGATGTTCACGGTCACGACCGTAGCGCCACCGACGCGAGGCACCGGCGAAGCGACGCCAAGCGCCGGGGATGCCCCTCAGCTCGTGTTCGCCGCGGTCGTCGAAGGTGATACCGGACACATCTGCTCGAATCTCAGGCCGATAGCCCTTATTTCACAAGGGTTTTTCGTGCGATGATCGGTCGATGATCCGCGAAATCCTGCCGCCCGACACCGCGCTCGCGTTCGCCGCGATGAAGGAACTGCGTCCGCAACTCGTCGACGCATCCGCGTTCGCCCAATACGTCGACGATGTGCTGCGACCCGAGGGCTACCGGCTCGCCGGCGTGTTCGAAACAGACGACTCAACCGTCCCCGCGGTTGCGGGCTTCCGCATCGCGCACGGCATCTACCGCGGCCGTCATCTGTACGTCGACGATCTGTCGACCGTCCCCGGAGCCCGGCGCCGCGGTTACGGCCGCGCCTTGCTCGACTGGCTCACGGAAGAGGCCCGGGCCCAACAATGCGCGACCTTTCACCTCGACTCCGGCGTAGGCGTCGATCGCGCCGATGCCCACCGCCTGTACTTCAACGCCGGGTTACGGATTGCGTCATTTCACTTCGAAACCAAGCTGTTCTGATTGGGTTACCGTGGATGTGTGGAACTCGCTCAGGTCTTGGCCGACCTCGACCGCGACGGCTACGCGATCGTGCCAAACGCGTTCCCCGAGGCCCGCGCCGCCCGGGCCGATATCGCGGCCCTGGCCGAGGAGACCCCGTTCGGGCGCGACGCGTTCGAAGGGTTTCGCACCCGTCGCATCTACGCGCTGTTCGCGAAGACGCGCGTCATGGACGGCCCCGCAACGGACCCGCTGATCCTCGGCGTACTCGACGCGGTGCTGGGCCACTACCAGCTCAGCGCGCCGACCGGCATCGAGATCGGCCCGGGCGAAATCGCCCAGGGCCTGCATCCCGACGATGCGATCTACCCGCTTCCCCGGCCGCACCCGGAGCTCGTCGTCAACATCATGTGGCCGCTCGACGACTTCACCTGTGAGAACGGCGCGACGCGCATCGTGCCGGGGAGCCACCGCTGGATCGATGAGCGTCCAACGGCCGACACGCCGACCTTCGACGTCGAGATGCCGGTGGGGTCGGCACTCGTCTATCTCGGCAGCGTGTGGCACGGCGGCGGCGCGAACCACACCGACCGCGCCCGCATCGGAGTGGTGCTGCACTACGCGGCCGCGTGGCTGCGGCCGGTCGAGAATCACGTGCTCGCGGTCCCGCCCGAGGTGGTGGCAACCGTGTCTCCGCGCTTGCAGGAACTGCTCGGGTACAACATCGCGCCGCCGTTCATCGGGTACGTCGACGGCCGCCACCCGCGGCGGCTGCTCGCTCCCGAGCCTGCTTCCTAGTTGCACGCGCGCGCCGCGAGGAGTACCAAGGCCGCGCGTATGCAACATTTCTGGTCGGTCCTTGCCGTACAGCTCGGCAAGCGGGCCGGTCTCGTCTCGGTGGTGGCACTGCTTGTCACCATCGTGCTCGGGCTCGGGATCACCCAGCTCGAGTTCGCGACCGGCCAGGACAGCTACCTGAACAAAGACGACCAGGTCTACATCGACAACGTCGCCTATCAAGACCTGTTCGGTGGTCAAGCCATGCTCACCGTGATCAACATGGACGAGGGCCACACGGTCGACGAGCTCTTCACCGCCGAGAACCGCGCGCAGCTCGAAGCATTTGCCGATGCGCTCGTGGAAACCGGCGCCGTGCACGGCGTGATCACGCCGCTGACGATCCTCGAGTTCTCCGACTCGCTCATTGCGAGTCCCGACGGCGACCCGACACACAGCATTGCGGGCGCGGCATTGCAGACCGCCCTCGGCAAGGAGACGCCCGACACGCCCGAGCAAGCCGCGCGCGCCGAGAATGCGTTCGCGACGATCGGGCGGCTCAACGCGGTGCCGGAAGACCAACGTACGTTCGACAATCCCGCGTGGGTGGAGTTCCTGCTCTACGACAACGAGGGCGAGATCCGCAAGGCGCACCGCTCGTTCATCCTCGACGATTCGACGGCCCAGATCATCGTGCGGCTGCCGGGCAACGAGTCGATCGAAGTCGAGGGCGCCGTGTCGGATCTCGTGCTCGACCAAGCCGACGAGCTCTCGTTTGAGAATGCGTCGGTCGTCACCACCGGCGCGCCGATCCTGTTGAAGGACATCAACGACTACCTGCGCGGCGGGATGCTGACGCTGGGCGCCATCGCGGTCGCGATCATGGTGGTCATCCTCCTTTTGCTGTTCCATGTGCGCTGGCGACTGCTCCCACTCTTCGTCATCCTCGTCGGCGTCGTGTGGGCATTCGGGCTCGCCGGCTACCTCGGCATCCCGCTCACCATCGTCACCATCGCGGGCCTGCCCGTGATGCTGGGCGTCGGCATCGACTACGCGATCCAGATGCACGCGCGCGTCGAGGAGGAAGCGATCCTCGATCGGAGCGAACACCCGATCCAGGAGACGGCGCGCGGCCTCGGGCCCGCGCTGCTCGTCGTCACGTTCGACGCAATCTTTGCGTTCCTCGCGTTGCGCTTCGCCAAGGTGCCGATGATCCGCGACTTCGGCCTCCTGCTCGCGGTCGGCATCGCCGCGATCTGTCTGTGTTCGATCGTGCTCCCGCTCGCGATCCTCGGCATCCGCGAGCACCGCTCGCCCACGACCGGGAAAGACTTCCGCCAAGGCTCGCTCGGGCGCCTCGTCGTGTTCCTCGGCCGGCTCCCAGCGGCGACCGCGATCCCGCTCGCCATCGCGAGCGTCGTCATCTTCTTCTGGGGCATCGCGGTCGAAGACGACCTGACGATGCAGACCGATCCGGTGCAGTGGGTCGACCAGGATTCCGAAGCGATCAAGGACCTGCGCGCGGTGGAGGCGCAGACGGGCTCGTCGAGCGAGCTCGGCGTGTTCGTGCAGAGCGACGACGTCTTCACCGACGAGTTCGTCAGCTACGTGCACGAGTTCACGCGCGACCAAGTCGAAAACAGCGACGGCGCGTTGCTCACGGGTTCGAGCATCGAAACCGCGGTCGGCGACCTGCTGTTCGTGCCCGGTGCGTCGGATATCGCGCCCACGGGCGCCGACGTGCGGGCCGCGTTCGACGTCGCGCCCGAAGGGCTCAAGGACTCGAGTGTCAGCGCAGCCTCAACCGACTTCAACATCGTGTTCCGCGCCGGCCCCTCGTCGCTCGAGGACCGCGCGCCACTCGTGCAGGACATGCGGGAGAACGCGGACCCGCCCGAGGGCATCTCGCTCACGCCTTCCGGCCTCGCTGTCGTCGGAGTCGGTCTGCTCGAGAACCTCGAAGCGAACCGCATCCTGCTGACCTACCTCGCGCTGCTCTTCGTGTTCTTGTTCCTCGCGGTCCGGCTGCGGTCGATCATCCGGTCGTTGCTCTCGCTCGTGCCGGTGGCCATCGCAGTCGGGCTCGCCTCGATCGTGGCGTGGGCGTTCGACCTCAAGCTGAGCCCGATGACGGCCGTCGGCGGGCCGCTCGTGATAGCAGCCTGTACCGAGTTCACGTCGCTGATCCTGTTGCGGTTCGTGGAGGAACGCGGCCGCGGCTACGAACCCGGGGAAGCCGTCAAAGTTACCGCGTCGCGCACCGGACGCGCGTTCATCGTCTCCGCACTCACGGCGATCGCCGGCATCGCGGTGCTGTCGTTCTCGTCACTCCCGCTGCTGCGCGACTTCGGGCGCATCGTCGCGATGAACGTCACGATCGCGCTGTTGTGCGCGCTGATCGTGCTCCCACCGATGCTGGTGTGGGCCGAACGGCGCAACTGGGTGACGCGCGGACTCCTGCGCAAGGTCGAACCGTTCAGCGAGGCGCCGCCGGTCCAATACCCGGCGCCGGCCTCCGGCGACTGAGGCGGAGGTAGGCCCACCCACGCGGCGACAGTTCGTACCCGACCTCCAAGCTGAGGGTGAGGCCGAGGTTCTTCAGCTTGCGCACGTCGGTCTTGAACGGCGGCAGCTCCCGGTCGAACATCGGTGCGAGATCGCCGGCCCTGCGCGCCGGATGCTCGGCGATCACCGCGAGCACCGCGGCCGTCCACGGGCCATGGCTCGACGCGCGGTCGAGACGGTCGAGGCGGGCGTCGATGTCGGCGACGTCGGCATCGGTGAGCGCGTTGGTGGCCGCCTTCACCGCGCGCGGGTCGGGTTCATCGACCTTGTGGAACCGGATGCGGTACACGGGCAGATCTGGAGTTCCGCTCAGATCGGCGACGAGCGCGGGAGCCGATGGGTATCCGGACCGACGGGCCTCCGCGTTCGAGATGCGGGCGGGATCGACGACGTCGACGGCGTCGGCCTCGATGATCCCGGCGGCGGTGCGGTAGCGGT
>JBEVDP010000421.1:0-2748 GCA_040513235.1 Acidimicrobiia bacterium
CCGGCCGCAATTGCAGCCGTGATCGCGGGCAGACCCTCACGGGTCGCGGGGATCTTGATCATCACGTTCGGACGCCCGAGCCGGCCGAAGATGTCGAGCGCTTGGGCAACAGTCGCGTCGGTGTCGTGCGCGAGGTCGGGGTCGACCTCGACCGACACGAATCCGTCGGCGCGTTCCCACTCGTCGTAGTGCGGGTGCAAGAGGTCGGCCGCGCGCGCGATGTCGGTTTCGACGAGCGCCCAATACGCGGCCGCGGTCGGCACTCCCGCCGCGTGGAGCTCGCGCAGTTGCTCGTCGTAGTCGTGACCCGCGGCCATCGCCTTCTCGAAGATCGTCGGGTTCGACGTGACACCACGGATGCAGTGGTCGCGCACGAGATCGGCCAAGCCGCCGCGCGCCAGCGCACGCGTCAGGTTGTCGTACCAGGGGCTCTGACCGAACTCCGGCAACTGGCAGATGGAACTCGCCACGGGAGCCTCCTCCGTGCCTCAGGCGCCCAACAGATCGCGCGCACGTTGCGCGACGTTCTCGGGCGTGTATCCGAAGTTCGCAAGCGCTACTGCACCGGGTGCCGACTCGCCGAAGCGGTCGATCGCGACGACGTCGTCGGCATAGCGCGTCCACCCGAAGCTGGAGCCGGCCTCGACCGCAAGCGTGGGCACGCCCGGTGGTAACACCTCGGCGCGGTACTCGGCGGACTGGGCCTCGAACAGATTCCACGACGGCATCGACACAACACGCGCGCGCACGCCTTCCGCGGCGAGCAACTCCCGAGCGCCGACGCACACCGAGACTTCGGACCCGGTTCCGAGCAACACCATGTCGAGCGCATCCTCGGCGCCCGCCAACACGTAGGCGCCGCGCGCGACACCATCGCGCGCCTGCTCGGCCGTGCCCTCCAGCACGGGCACGTTCTGACGGGTCAGGACGATGCCGGTCGGTCCGTCGCCGTCGATGTGCACGCGCCAGGCGGCGGCAACCTCGTTGGGGTCGGCCGGACGGATCAGGCGCAAACCCGGGATCGCCCGCAGCGAGGCGAGGTGCTCGATCGGCTGGTGCGTCGGGCCGTCTTCGCCCAAGCCCACCGAATCGTGCGTCCACACGAATGCGACCTTGGTCCCCATCATCGCTGCCAGCCGCACAGCCGGGCGCTGGTAGTCGCTGAACACGAAGAACGTCCCGACGAACGGGAGCGTGCCCGACAACGCCATGCCGTTGGCGGCGGCCGCCATGCCGTGCTCCCGGATCCCGAAGTGCAAGATGCGCCCGCCGGCGTCCTCGGGCGTGACGATCCCCGCACCCTTCACCATCGTCCCGGTGTTGCCCGTGAGATCGCCGCCGCCGCCGACGAGACCGGGCACGACGTCGAAGATGGCCGCGAGGACCTGACCCGACGCGACGCGCGTCGCCACCGCCGTGCCGACGTCCCATGCCGGCAGCTTGTGCTCCCACCCGGCGACGCCGCGGCCCTCGTAACAGGCGTCGAGCTCCTCGGCCCGTTCTGGATTCGCGGTCGCGTACGTGCGCCGGCGCTCCTCCCACGACTCGCGTTTCGGCGCACCGCGCATTCCGGCGGCGCGGTAGAACGCGAGGACGTCGTCAGGGACGAAGAACTGTTGGTCGGCGCGTAGGCCGAGGATCTCCTTGACCGCCGCGACCTCGTCGGCCCCGAGCGGGTTGCCGTGCGCTTCCGGCGTGTCCTGGAACTTGGGCGACGGGTAGCCGATGTGCGAACGCAACACGATGAGCGTCGGCCGCTTTTGCTCGGCCATGCCGTCGCGCAGCGCGCCTTCGAGGACGCGCATGTCCTCGGCGACCTCGCCGATCTCGAGCACGTGCCATCCATAGGCTCGGAATCGCCCGGGGACGTCGTCGGTGTACGTGAGCTCAGTCGCGCCGTCGATGGTGATGTGGTTGTCGTCGTACACCGCGACAAGGTGTCCGAGCTCGAAATGCCCTGCGAACGACGCCGCTTCGTGGCTGATGCCCTCCATGAAGTCGCCGTCGCTGCAGATGGTGAACACGTGGTGGTTCGTCAGCTCGGCACCGAAGCGCCGGCGCAAGTGCTTCTCCGCGAACGCGATCCCGACCGCATCGCCGATGCCCTGCCCGAGCGGCCCCGTGGTGACCTCGACGCTCTTGGTGTGCCCCTTCTCGGGATGGCCGGGCGTGTGCGAGCCCCACTGGCGGAACTCACGCAGGTCGTCGAGTTCCAGGCCGAGGCCGCAGAGGTACAGCATCGAGTACAGCAGCATCGATGCGTGCCCCGCCGACAAAACGAACCGGTCGCGGTCGGGCCAGTCGGGGTCGCTCGCGTCGTACGACATGACGCGCGTGAACAAGACGTGGGCGAGCGGCGCGAGCGCCATCGGCGTACCCGGGTGGCCCGAGTTCGCCTTCTGCACGGCGTCCATCGCCAACGCGCGGACGACGTTGACGGCGCGGCGTTCCAGATCGTCGGTCACGGCCAGATCGTCGGTCACAGCTCGGCGGCGGTCATCGTCGTGAGGCCCCTTTCGTTCACCCGGCCGCAGCCTAGGTGGGACGCTGGCTCACCCGAAGCTTGGCAAGCTGGCTCACCCAAAGCTTGGGAGGCTGGCTCACCCAAGGCTCAGCCGAAGATTGCGACGCTGGCGGTGAATCCGTGCAGGAAGTTGCGACCGCCGACAGGTCCGATCTCACCCGCGCAGTGCGCGCCGGCGAGTGGCACGGAACCGAGTTGGTCGATGACGAGCGTGGCGTCGTGGT
>JBEVDP010000422.1:0-4523 GCA_040513235.1 Acidimicrobiia bacterium
TCTTGTTCGAGGGTGAGTTGCGTCTCGAAGGTGCCAGGTGCACCGGCGGCGCGCAACGTGACCGGGCGCTCGAGCCATGCGCTGAGCGCGGCGTCGTCGGCCAGCTGATCGCCGTCGGGTCCGGTGACGACAACCTCGCCGTCGCGCCACGCCGCGGACGCGAACAGCAGCCGCGGCTCGCGTCGCCCGGTGAGCACATAGCCGGTGTCGACGTCGACGATGCCGTACGACCGATCGCCTTGCAGTCCGTGGGCGGTCACCTGGGCCGCGTCGAGCCGTTCGCCTTGGAGCGACTTCACGGGATAGCGCCACAGTTCGACGATGTTCATCGGCACGACGTTAGGGCACGATCTCCCACACGATGTCGGTTTCCGGCCGGTACGAGCACCAGGTTCCAGTGCGAACGGCGTTCGTGAGGTGCCGCGCCAGTTCGGGATGCACCTCGTTGATGCGCTTGAGCGACGCGCGTATTCGGTAGGTCACCGCGGTCCGCGCGCGTTCGGCCGATGAGCCCGATGCCCGGTCGCGGTTCCCGAGCCCGAACGCTTCAGCCAATTGCGCGGTGAGCGCATCGAGTTCCGCCTCGATTCGTTCGGCCCGCACGAGATCGTTCGCATCGCGTGCGTCGTCGATGTCGCGTTGCAGGTCGACGATACGGGCTTCGTATGCTCGACGCGCCTTCGCGTCGAGTGCAGGCCCCGCGTCGCCTTGTACGACGCCGCCGCCCATGAGTTCGAGGCAGTGCACGTCGGAACCGGGTCGCGCGAGGAGCACCGCGAGATCGGCCAAGCCCTTGGCATCGCGCACGCGCGCGGTGGTGCCCGCGTACGTCATCGCCCAGCTGTCGCCCTCGCGCCGCAGCTCGAGCGTTTGCGAAACGACGGGTGGAGGTGCATCTGCGCGTCCGAGCGCGGTGCGGGCGCGTTCGAGTGCGGTGCGCAGGTCGGGTGGCGCCGCCGCGGCACGCGCTGATTCGAGGCGCCGCACTTCGTCGGGAAACAGTTCGCCGATCACGGTGAGCTCCCCTGCCGGCGGTGCCGCGGCAAGGAGTTCGCGTGCGGTGTCGTCGAGCCCGTGACGGGCCGCGACGACCGCCGCCGCCCGCAGGATCAATGCCACCTCGCCGAGCGCACCGTCGGCGACGGCGCGGCTGAGCGCGTCCTGCCACACGGGGATCGCCGCGGCCCAGTCCTCCCGGCTGTCGAGGACTGCTTCGATCCGGGCGATGAGCCCCTGCCACCACGGAACCCCGAGCCGAACGACAGCGGCGCGCGCATGCGCGAGCTCCGCCCGGGCTTCGGCGTCCCGCTCGGCTCGCAGGAGGATGCACGCCGCGACGAGATGCGCCCACGCGACATTGAGGTGATCGTGGGCACCTGTGGCCTCGGTGATCGCGTCCCGGATGAGGGTCAGTGCCCGGTCGCGCTCACCCGCGAGGTCGAGCGTCGACGCCTGGAGCCCGGCCAGCTCGCGTGCGAACGGGCGGGCGCCGAGCTCGAGCGCCGCGTCGTGACCACGCGCGAAGTGCTCGATGGCCGAGGCGAAATCGCCCTGCGACCGAGCGGCGAATCCGAGGGCGCGCTGCCCGAGGACGCAAGCCACCGCGGAAGCGTCGGGCTCGGCCAGCGCGGATTCGGCGAGGACGATCGCGCGGTTGTTGTCGCCCGCGAACACCGCGGCGACGGCCAGGACCGCAATCGCTTCCGAGCGCCACGGCGCGCGTTGGTCGGGCCAGCGCACGAGCACCTGGCTGCCGATCGCGAGCACCTCAGGCGAACGCCCGCGGTGCACCACCGCGAACAACGGCAACACCAGCCGGAACACCCGATCCGGAGAGTCGTCGTGGTCGACGCACCAGTCGACGGCGGCGAACAGGTTGGCGGCCTGCGCCGTGATGCGGGCGATGATCTCGCCCGACCACTCGCGCACTCCCTCGATCACGACGCGATCTGCGAACGCGACCATCGCATCGGTGAAGCGCGAGCACACCGTGTCGGAGTCGGCGAGCGCGTCAACCGCGTACTCACGGACCAGGTCGAGCATCGAGTAGGTCGACGAAACCGCATCGGCACGCGCGACGAGCAGCGACCGCTCCACGAGCCGTGCGAGCAGGTCGAGCGCCGCGAATTGATCCGTCTGCGTGACTGTGGCGGCGAGGTCGGCATCGAACGGGCCCGCGAATACGCCGAGCTGCTCGAAGAACTGCCGTTCTTCGGGCGCGAGGAGCGCGACCGACGTGTCGATCGTGTCGCGCACGCTCGCGTGACGTCGAGTTCCGCGGTTGGTGGGCGCGTGCAACAGGTCCAGGCGCCGCTCGACGTTGGCGAGGAAATCGAGTGGGGATATCGCACGGGCGCGGGCGGCGGCGAGTTCGAGCGCGAGTGGCATCCCGTCAAGCGCGCGGCACAGTGCGACGACCGCGTCATCGTCAGCATCGAATGCGGCACCCGCCGCGGCGGCGCGGTCCGCGAAGAGCTGCACCGCATCACCGTGGTCGAGCGGTTCGACAATCACCACCTGCTCGCCGGTGACCCCCAAAGGCTCGCGGCTCGTCGTGACGACGCGCACGTCGTCGCCCGCCCGCAACAGCGGCGTTACGAAGCCGGCGACGGCGTCGAGCATGTGTTCACAGTTGTCGAGCACGACGACCGTCGCGCGTTCGGCCAGCGCCGCGGCCGCGGCGGCGACGGACACGTAGCCCATCTCGCCTGCGATCGCGGTCTCGTCCGCGTCGCGCGGGAGCCGGCTGCACTCGACAACGACGACGTCGCCGTCGAAGTGGTGGCTCGCCTCCGCGACGAGTCGGGTCTTGCCAACTCCACCGGGTCCGGTGACCGTGACAAGCGGGACGCACGCGACGAGCTCGACGAGCCGGGCCTGTTCGAGTTCCCGTCCGATGAACGTGGAGACCGCCGCCACGCCACCAGCCTGACACGCGAACCACGGGCGGCCCCTCCCCAGGATGCCGCCCGTGGTCGCGATCTTGTTGAGGCGAGGATGCGCGTCGCTCGTATCGTGCGACGCCCATCGTTTTGGGGTCCCCGCCGAAGCGAAGCTTCGGTGGGGCTAGAGCCGGGGCCCGAGCGGCCCTCTGAGCGGAGGAGCTGAGGCGAGGATGCGCGTCGCTGGCTAGGAGCAGATCCAGGCGTAACGGTTGTGCTTGACCGAGCTCGGGTCCACGCGGAAGGTGGCTCCGAATTCCTCGGCGCAGCGCTGCTCCTCGGCCGAGAAGTCACCATGCGACGAACGCACGTCTTGACAGCGTGGCTCACCGAAGCGACCGGTGAAGTACGTGCCGTGCTTGGCCTCGCACAGCTCCTGGAGTGTGTCTGGCGTCGGCATCTTGGCGTCGGCAGATTGGGCCGCAACGCCGCCGGCGGCGAGGAGACTCGTGGCGAGTGCGGCGGTGGCGAGGATGCGCTTGAGACGCATGACGGAACTCCTGTCTCGGGGGCTATACCACGAATGGCGTGAGTTGCGTCCTCACATCGTGAGGTCGCCGAAGCTGCGCACCATCGCAATGAGCGCGGCCACCGGAAAGCACACGAGCGCGAGCGCGGGATACCGGCGTTTGCTCGAGACGGCAAGGAAAGCGAGGAGCAGTGTCCAGCCGCCGAGCACGCGCCCGGAGAGCGGCGCGGGATCGAAGGGCAGGAAGCCGGCGCCGCGCGTCGGCGCGATCCACAATGCGATCGAGACCGCGACCAGTGAAACGGCTCCTGCCGTCGGAACCACACCCGCACCTCGTGAGTCGCGCCCGACCGCGGGCGCGCCCACGAGCACTGCGATCGCAACGACCGGGAACGCGGCGAACAGGATCACCCAAACCCACGCCGCCAGCCGTCCGAAATCGAAGACCTCGAGGTGCGCGAGCGTCGCCACGAGGATCGGCACGCTGAGCGGCACGATCCCGGCCACCATCATGCGCAGTTCCCGCCACGGTGCGACGGCAGCCCGTCCGTAAACGACCGCAGATGCCACGTAGAACGCGCCGATCAGGCTCGCGAGCGGCGCGGGCGCGAGGTGCCATGAGAAGAAGCCCGCGGTCGAGCCGGGGAACGCCACGAGCGCGACGCCCGACACGCCCGCCGCGACTGCCACGGTGCCTGCCAGGATGCGGCCGGTCGTCACCCACGGTGTGTCGAAGTGGGCCGGCTCCCACGAGTGCAGCAACAACCACACGGAGACTGCGAGCATCCACACGGTTGCGGCCGCGAGCGCGGCGAGCGTGACCGCCCGCGCCGCGCTCGTCGCGACGAACACGCTCATCGCAGCCACCATCGTCGCGCTGCCGATAACGACGCCCGCACGCGCCAGTACGCGTGGCAGGCCGCCGGCAAGCGACACGGCCAGCGCGAACAGGCCGATCGGGAGCGCGCCGACCGCTTGCACTGCAAGCCGCAGATGCTGCAACGACGCGACCGTTTCGGGACTGAGCCCTTCATCGACACCTGCCAGGAGCACAGCGTGGATCGCCAGCGCGACCGAGCCCAGCACCGGGCCCGCGAGCGCGCCGGCGAGCG
>JBEVDP010000423.1:0-6766 GCA_040513235.1 Acidimicrobiia bacterium
ACCGCACAGTCGGTGTGCTCGATGTCGCGCGCCAGCTCCGCGCCGCGGCGGGTCGGATTGATGCCGACGAGCGTCGCGCCCGAAACTGCGCACGCGCCGAGCGCGAACCACATCTCGGGGGTGTTGTCGAACAGCACGCCGACGTGGAACGGAGCACTGGCCGGCTTGTGGTCGAGGAGGAACGCGGCTCGCTGCGCGACCTCGGTCAGCACCTGTTCGTAGGTCCAGGTGTCGGAGCCGAACTGCACCGCGGGCCGCGTGTTCCCGATGTGGGAGCGGAACAGGTCGGCGATCGTGACCGGCTCGGACATGGGCCGCAAGCTACCGCGGCCCGAGCGCGGCTACTTGACCGCGGTCGCCTCGATCTCGATCTTGAGCTCGGGGTACGCGAGCCGAGCGACACCGAGCAATGTGCCCGCCGGAAGCGCTCCTTCGGGCATGCGCTCGAACGCCGTTTCCGATGCTGCGAAGAACTCGTCGACATCGGTCGTATAGAAGTTCAGGCGCACGACATCGGACAGCGAGAACCCGGCGGCCGACAGCACGGTCTCGAGGTTCTCCAACGCGAGCCGGATCTGCGAAACCATGTCGCCCCCGACCGGCGTACCGTCGGCATCCACCGCCGTCTGCCCCGCGCACACGAGTACTTCGCGCGGGTTTTCGACCTTGATCGCCTGCGAGAACCCGAACGCAATGGACCACTGCCAAGGATTGATCTGTTGGTGCGCCATGCCGCGGGATCCTACGCAGGATCACCAGCTGCCGCCGCCGCCTCCGCCTCCACCGCCGCCGGAGAAACCGCCGCCGCCGGAGAATCCGGAACTCGAAGACGACGACGGCGCGCTCGTGTAGAGCGTGCCGGTGGCTGCGATCCCGAAGTGATCGACTGCGTGAGAGAACGCGAGCGCGCTGAACACGTACGGACTGGTGTACCAGTAGGTCGTGCCCAGCTGCTGGGCGTCGAGTCCTTCGAACGCGCGGGCCCACTTCTCGGTGCAGCCGAACACGATTGCATACGGCAGATACTGCGAGAAGATGCCCTGCTGCTCCGCGAAGCGCTCCCGCACGTCCTGTTCGCCCTCGTCGAACAAACGCCGGAAGCCTCGGATCCGAGAGAACATGGCTGATCCCTTGGCCGTGCGGGCGGGCATGCGGCCGCCGAGGACCATCAGCACGACGCCGGCGATCACGAGACCGATCGGCACGAGCGCGAACTTGGTCCAGATCGCGAACGCGACCGTGAGACCGATGCCGACGAGCGTCAGCAAGATGCCCAGCGCGCGCCACGCCAACCGTGTGCCTTCCGGGGAGCTGCGGTACCACCCCTGGTCGACGACGTCGGCGTAGAGCGCCTGCTTCACGGTTCCGAGCTGCTCGGTGAACTCGTACTTGAGATCCGACAGGCGAACCGTCGGTCCGGACGCGAACAAGCCATCGCGCAACGTCTGCTCGTATGCGAGCAACTCGCCCTTGCCGCCGTCGAGGCGCTGCAACTCGTACTCCGGTATGCGTTCGTCGGTGTCGACCTCGACGATCTTCAGGTGTCCGCGCACCGCGAGGTCGACGATCGTCGCGGTCACGTCGAGCAAATTGGCGCGCTCGTCGATGAGAGTGCCGACTTGGCCGGGTCGCACGCCGTCGGGCGGCACGAACTCGACCGGACCGGCGTCGTGTTGGCCGATCGGAATGCGCTCGTCGCTGCCGCTGATGTTCCCGAACGCGGCATCGACGGCGGAGCCGGTCCACCGGCGGTCGCGCCCGCGGCGCCACGCGAGGTAGACGATGCCGCCGACGCCGAGGATCGCGATGCCCGCGGCGAGCGGCGCAGTGACCGGCGTGACCGAAAAGGCTTCGGCGATGTCGTAGCGCTCGCTCAGCAGCACCTCGGGCGCGGGCGTGATGGCCGACTTCGGCACCGCGACCACAACCGTCATGCCCGAGCCGAGGCCGAGTCCGCTGGCTGTGAAGCGAGCGGCGTTCCCATCGGCCGTCGCGGTATTGCACGGCAGCGTGCTGCCCTGCGGGCCCGAGAAGCAGAGGTAGCGGTCGATCGGCGCGGGTGAGGTCACCGTCGACGTCGCGGCCACGATCGGCACCTGCCACTGACTGCCGATCGCGTCCCAGTACAACTCGTCGTGCTCGGAGAACGGTGTGATCGCACCGCGCACCTCGTACGAGATCACGTAGGTGCGCTGCCCGGTAACCGTGGAGTCGCCATCGCCGATGCGCAACCGCAGATAGTCGCCGTCGGTTCCCTCGTCCACGGGAACCGAGTCGCCGTCCATGGTGACGCCGGTGACGTCGATGTCGTACGTGCGGTCGTTCTCGCTGTCGTAGCGCTCCTGGCGCACGAGGTCGCGGAAGATGCCGTGCCGTTCCGAGGAGCCGAAGTCGTAGTCGATGGTCTCGATGAACGAGACGACGCCGTCGCTGCCGATGACCATCTCGACGTCGTAGTTCGTGATCACCTCGCCCGGACTTTGCGCGCCCGCCGCCGTGGTCAATGTCACGAACGCGATCGCGACTGCCGCGGCAAGGAGCAGCCGCTTCATGCGGTTCGGTCCGCAGCGACCGGCCTGTGCGCGAGCGCCGCGTACAGCCCGAGTCCGATGTAGACGATGCCGCTGCCGCGCTCGAGGTACTGCCGGCCGGTCGCCCGTTCGCGCAGACGGGGTCCGATCGACGAGGCGAGCAGCGCGTACGTACCGTCGCTGAGGACGCCGAGCACGATGAAGCACGCACCGAGCACGACGGTCTGCAACACCGTCGAACCGCGCCTTGCGTCGACGAACTGGGGCAGGAACGCGAGGAAGAACAACGCAGTCTTCGGGTTCAGGACGTTCACGAACACGCCTTGTGCGAAGGTACGCCGGAGGGTGCGGTCGTTGGCGGCGCGACCGTCGGCGTCGACGCCGCCCGCGCCCCCGAGCAGGCGACGGCATCCGATGAAGATGAGATACGCCGCGCCCGCGAACTTGACGACGGTGAATGCCTCGGCGGAACGAGCGAGCACGACCGAGACGCCGAGCGCGGCCGCGAGCACGTGTATGACCGAGCCGACATGCACGCCGCACAACGACGCCATACCCGCCGCCCGGCCCTGGTCGACGCTGCGGGTGACGATGTAGAACACCGCGGGACCGGGCACCAGCAACAATGCGAGCGCGGCTGGCACGAACACGGCGTAGGTCGACCAGCTCGGCATCGAGGCAGGCTAGGACGCCGCGAGGGTCGACCCGGATATTTCGCTCCCCGCGGCCGGCGTGTAGTAGCCCACTGCCTCATGAGACTCGGCTTGCAACTGGGGTATTGGGGCGCGCAGCCGAACCCGTTCGCGGTGCCGCTCGCGCAGGAGGCCGAGCGGCTCGGCTTCGACTCCGTGTGGACGGGAGAGGCGTGGGGTTCGGACGCGTTCACGCCCCTGGCCTGGATCGGCGCCCACACTGAGCGCATCCGGCTGTGCACCGGGGTCGTGCAGATGTCGGCCCGTACCCCGGCCG
This sequence comes from Acidimicrobiia bacterium, assembly GCA_040513235.1. Classification (GTDB taxonomy): domain Bacteria; phylum Actinomycetota; class Acidimicrobiia; order IMCC26256; family PALSA-610; genus JANNHK01. The sequence goes on from JBEVDP010000423.1 coordinate 3,501, forward strand.
CGACCGCGATGCACGCGCTCACGCTCGACCATCTGTCGAACGGTCGCTTCACCCTCGGCCTCGGGCTCAGCGGTCCGCAGGTGGTTGAGGGGTGGTACGGCCAGCCGTACGCGAAGCCGCTGGCGCGCACGCGTGAGTACGTGAACGTCGTGCGTCAGGTGTTGCAACGCAAGGAACCGGTCGCGCTCGCGGGCGAGCACTACCGACTCCCGTACACCGGGGAGGGGTCGTGGGGGCTGGGCAAGCCGCTCCGTTCGATCACGCATCCGCTCCGCGCCGAACTCCCGATCCTGCTCGGCGCAGAAGGCCCGAAGAACGTCGCCCTCGCAGCCGAGATCGCCGACGGATGGATCCCGCTCTACTACTCGCCGTTCCGGCCCGAGGTGTATTCGACGTTGGGCACACCGAAACCGGGCTTCGAGGTGTGCGTGACGCTCATTGGCTGCGCGGTGACCGACGACATCGATGCCGGACTCCTGCCGACGAAGGCTGCGCTCGCGTTCTACATCGGTGGCATGGGCGCCAAGGATCGCAACTTCCACATGGAGTTGATGAGCCGCATGGGCTTCGAAGCCGAGGCGCACCAGATCCAGGAGTTGTTCTTCGAAGGGCGGCGCGACGAAGCCATCCCGCTCGTGCCGACCGCGTTCGCCGACGAGATCTCACTCGTCGGACCGAAGGAACGCATCCGCGATCGTCTGGCGGCGTGGGAGGAGAGCCCGGTGACGACGCTCATCGTCCACGGCGATCCGGAAACGTTGCGCGCGCTCGCGGAGTTGGTCGGCTGATCAGTTGCTCAGCTGAACAGCACGAGCTGCTGCGCGCGGCCGAAGCGTTCGGCGACGTCGGTCCAGTTGACGATGTTCCACATCGCCTTGACGTAGTCGGGCCGCCGGTTCTCGTACTGCAGGTAGTACGCGTGTTCCCACGCGTCGATGACGAGCAGCAAGACGCCGCTCTGGCCGACGTTGCCGGTGTGGTCGTACACCTGCTCGATGAAGAGGCGTTGCCCGAGCGGCTCCCACGACAGCACGCCCCAACCCGACCCCTGCACCGTGTTCGCCGCTTCGGTGAGTTGGGCCTGGAAGCCGTCGAAGCTGCCGAAGTTGTCGTCGATCGCGGCCGCGAGCTCACCGTCGGGCCGGCCGCCGCCGTCGGGGCTCAGGTTCTGCCAGAACAACGTGTGCAGCACATGGCCCGACAGATTGAAGGCGAGCGTCTTCTCGAGTCCGACGATCGAGCTGAGATCGCCTGTGTCGCGGGCCTTCTCGAGCTTGTCGAGCGTGTCGTTCACGCCCTTCACGTACGCGGCGTGGTGCTTGCCGTGGTGGAGTTCGAGGACACGCGCCGAATAATGCGGTTCGAGCGCGCCGTAGTCGTAGGGCAGGTCGGGGAGTTCGTAGGGCTTCATGCGGTCGTTGTACCCCGAAGCACCCGGCTTCGAAAGCTGGCTTGACGGCTTCGCCGGCGCCGCCTACACACGGCGCATGGCCGACCTTGTGTCGCGGTTGCAGGATGCCATCGGTACGGACCACGTGTTCAGTGGCGATGCGATTCCCGACGACTACACCCACGACGAAGCGCTGACCACGGCGCCGGTCCGTCCGCTCGCGGTGGCGCGTCCCGCCGATGCGTCCGAGGTCGCAGCCGTCCTCGGCATCGCAGCCGAGCTCGGCGTCCCGGTGACGGCCCGCGGCGCGGGCACCGGGCTGTCCGGCGCGTGCACGCCCCTCGCCGACGGAATGGTGTGCGCGCTCGACCGCATGCAACGCATCGTCGAGATCGACACCGACAATCACGTGGCCGTTGTAGAGCCGGGTGTGTCGCTGGACCAGCTCGACGAAGCGCTGGCGCCGCTGGGCCTCGTGTATCCCGTGTACCCCGGCGAGAACAGCGCATCACTGGGTGGCAACGTCGCGACCAACGCGGGCGGCATGCGCGCGATCAAGTACGGCGTCACCCGCCATCAAGTCCTCGGGCTCGAAGCGGTCCTCGCGACGGGCGAGGTCATTCGCACCGGCGGGAAGTTCGTGAAGGCAACCACGGGCTACGACCTCACGCAGCTGATCATCGGGTCAGAGGGCACGCTCGCGATCGTGACCGAGGCCACGCTGCGCATCTACCCGCGGCCCGCGCACACCGCCACGCTCCTGGTGCCGTTCGCGACGCTCGAAGACGTCGCGGCCGCGGTTCCCGCGATCGTGCGCAGCGGTGTCGGCCCGCTCATCCTCGAGTACGTCGACGGCGGCGGGCTCGCGTTGCTGACCGCGAACGTCGGGCTCGAACTCGGCATCGCGGCCGATGTGCAGGAGGCGGCTGCCGCGTACCTGATCGTCGTGCTCGAAGGCCACCACGACACTCGGGTCGACGAAGACCTCGTCGCGCTCGGTGACCAGCTGCACGAGCTCGCGGCCCTCGACATTTATGTCCTCCCGCCCGCGTCGGCCGCGCTGCTCCTCGAAGCGCGGGAGAAAGCGTTCTGGGTGGTGAAGCAGATGGGCGCCAACGACATCATCGATGTCGTCGTGCCCCGCGCATCGGTCCCGACGTATCTCTCGAAAGTGCGCGCCATTGCCGATGAGCACGGAACGTACATCGGCGCGGCCGGCCACGCGGGCGACGGGAACATCCACCTCTCGGTGTTCCAAGCCGACGACGAGGTGCGCGCGACCGTGATGAAGGCGGTGCTGCGTGCGGGCGTCGAGCTGGGTGGTGCGATCTCGGCCGAGCACGGTATCGGCAAGGCCAAGCGCGAGTACTTCCTCGAGCTCGAAGACCCCGCCAAGATCGCGCTGATGCGGCGCATCAAGGCCGCGTTCGACCCCGACGGGATCCTCAATCCCGGCACGCTTTTCGACTGATCCCGAGGTGGAATCGTGAACGGTGCGCACGCCCTGATCCGTACGCTCGTCGGCGCGGGCGTCGACGTCTGCTTCGCCAATCCGGGAACCTCCGAGATGCAGTTCGTGGCGGCGCTCGACGACGTCCCCGAGATGCGCGCGGTACTGGCCTTGTTCGAGGGCGTCGCGACCGGCGCGGCCGACGGCTACGGCCGCATGGCCGAACGCCCGGCCGCGACGCTGCTGCACCTCGGTCCCGGCCTCGGGAACGGGCTCGCCAACCTGCACAACGCGCGTCGTGCCCGCACGCCGATGGTGAACATCGTCGGCGACCACGCGACGTATCACCGTGGGTTCGACGCGCCGTTGCAGTCCGACATCGACACGATCGCTCGCAACTTCTCGACGTGGATCCGCGACACGAAC
>JBEVDP010000424.1:0-11682 GCA_040513235.1 Acidimicrobiia bacterium
CCGGCGCATCGCCATGACCGAGCGGCTCGTGATCGCGCGCGACGTTCACGACATCGTTGCCCACCATGTCTCGGTGATCGCGGTTCAGGCCGAGGCCGCGCAGGAGATCCTCTCGACGCAGCCCGCGCGAGCCGAGCAGGCGATGGCCGCCGTTGCCGACACCGCGCGCACTGCGCTCACCGAATTGCGCCGGCTGCTCGGAGTGCTGCGCTCGGATCGCGATCGTCATCGCGTTCGGCGACGAGTCCGACGCCGCCGACATCGCGGTCGGCTACTTCGCCGGCATCACGGCATGGGTCGCGGGCGACACGATGCGCGGGCAACGCGAACACGCGGCGTGGATGGAGGCGCGCCGCGCCGACGACGCGCGGCGCATCGCGATGACCGAGCGGCTCGTGATTGCGCGCGATCTTCACGACATCGTTGCCCACCATGTCTCGGTGATCGCGGTCCAGGCCGAGGCCGCGCAGGAGGTCTTTTCGACACAGCCCGAGCGAGCCGAGCAGGCGATGGCCGACGTCGCCGACACCGCGCGCGCTGCGCTCACCGAGTTGCGCCGGTTGCTCGGAGTGCTGCGCTCTGATCGCGACCTTGCGCCGCAGCCGGGACTCGACGCGATCGACGACCTCGTCGCGTCCGTTCGCCGCGCGGGTATCGACGTCCAGTTCGCGCGCACAGGCCGGGAAGGACCGGTTGACGCCGTCGCCGGACTCACCGCGTACCGCGTTGTGCAAGAAGCACTCACCAACGTGGTGAAGCACGCGGGTCCGTGCACCGCTGCAGTCGAGGTCGCACTCGGTGACGACGCGCTGCTGGTGAGCGTCTCCGACGACGGCGCCGGACCGTCGGTGCCCGACGGCGGGCACGGCCTCGTCGGAATGCGCGAGCGGGTGTCCGTACTGGGCGGATCGCTTGAAGCCGGGCCACGCGCAGGCGGCGGGTTCGAGGTGCGGGCGCGGCTGCCCCTGACCGCCCGTCTCGGCACGACAACGCCGGCATGACGATTCGTGTCGTGGTCGTCGACGACCAGGAACTCGTACGCAGCGGCTTTTCGATGATCCTCGACGCGCAACCCGACATCGAGGTGGTCGCCGAAGCGGCTGACGGTGAGGAAGCGGTCGCGATCACTCGTCGGACGCGGCCCGACGTTGTGCTCATGGACGTCCGCATGCCGCACATGGACGGGATCGAGGCGACGCGGCGTCTCGCCGGACCCGGTGTGGAAGACCCGGTGAAGGTCGTGATCCTCACGACCTTCGACCTCGATGAGTACGTCTTCGACGCGTTGCAAGCGGGTGCGAGCGGGTTCCTGCTCAAGGATCTCCGGCGCGAAGACCTCATCCATGCCGTGCGCGTCGTGGCCGCCGGCGACGCGTTGCTCGCGCCCTCGATCACGCGGCGCCTGATCGAGAGCTACGCCCGCCGCGCCACGCCCGCGCCCAATGCCGCGGAGCTGGAACGGCTCACGCCCCGCGAGCGCGAGGTCCTCGAGCTCATTGGACGAGGCGCGAACAACGCCGAAATCGGGGCGACGCTCGTCGTTTCCGACGCGACGGTGAAGACGCACGTCGGCCGTGTGTTGATGAAGCTCGGGCTGCGCGATCGGGTGCACGCGGTCATCTACGCGTACGAGGTCGGACTCGTGGGTCCGACCACGGGTGGACCAGCCTGATCCCACCAGGCGCCGACGACATCCGACGCTCCGTAGCGCACGCTCGGTGCATGCTTCGACAACTCGGCTCTGTCGCCCGCCACCGGCCCCGCACGGTCATGGCCGTCTGGCTGCTCGTCGGCCTGCTCGGACTCGTGGCCGCGGGAGTGTTGTTCTCATCCCTTGATGCCGACCTCGACGATCCCGCGTCGTTCGAGTCGGAGCAGGTCAGTCGCCGCCTTGACGCAATTGCGCCGGGCGGCGAGTCGATCGTCGGCATCGTCGAAGGTGCGCCGGTGCCCGACGAGACGCTTGCCGCGCTCGAGGCGACGCCGGGCGTCGCGAGTGTCGTTCACGGTCCGAGCGACGACGGCGTCGCAACCGGGATCGCAGTCGAGTTGGAGCCCGCGCTCGACGACGGCACCGAGGAGACCGCCGTGGAAGCGGTCGAGTCGATCATGCGCGACATCGACGCACCGGAGGTGCTTGTTGGTGGGGAATTGTTGGTCGACGAAGAGTTCGCCGAGCTCGCCGAGAAGGACGCGAAGCGGGCCGAGCTGTTGTCGCTTCCGATCGCGATCGTCGTCATGATCGTCGTGCTCGGCGGTCTGCTCGCAGCCGGACTCCCGCTCGCGCTCGCGTTCGGCGGCGTCTTCGCGACGATGCTCGCGCTGGGTGTCGTCGCGTCCGTCATGGATGTGTCCGTGTACGCCCTCAACGTCGTGATCATGCTGGGGATCGGGCTCGGCATCGACTACGGCCTCTTGATGGTCAGCCGCTTCCGAGAAGAGCGTGGTGCAGGCCGCGACGTCGACGCGGCGGTCGACGAGACCATGAGTCACAGCGGCCGGACGGTCGCGTTCTCGGCTGCGACGGTTGCAGTCGCGCTCTCCGGCCTCCTCGTGTTCGAGGATGCGACGATGCGGTCGATCGGGATCGCCGGCATCATCGTCGTCCTGGCGTGTATGACGGCTGCGTTGACCCTGCTTCCCGCGCTGCTCGCCCGTTTCGGTCACCGGTTGCGCCCGGCCGCGGCCGCATCCGACCACGGCGCGTTTGCCCGACTCTCCCGCTTCGTCACCCGCCGCGCCGGCTTGGTGGTCGTCGCCGTGAGCTTCGTGCTCGTGCTCCTCGCGGCGCCGCTCCTCGACGCCCGCTTCGACGACCTCGACGTGCGCGCCTTGCCCAAGTCGTCCGAGTCGAGGCAGGTCTCGGAGACGATCGATGCTCGGTTCGGTGGCGTCACCCAAGAGCCGATCGTGGTTGTCACCGACGCGGGCATCGATGCGGCGGCGCTCGACGCCTTCGTCGACGACGTCACCGGGCTCGACGGCGTTCGTGCGGCGGAGGTCGTCGCCTCGACCGCTGATGGCGTGCACGTGGTCGAGGTGTCCGCGACCGGAGTCTCGAACGGACCGGACGCGCAGCGACTCGTCGGTGAGATCCGCGACCTCGGCGCGCCGTTTACGTATCGAGTGGGCGGCGACCCCGCGGAGACCGTCGACTTCCGACACTCGGTGTCGTCCCGGCTCCCGCTCGCGCTCGGCATCGTTGCGGTCACCACCTTCGTCCTGTTGTTCCTCATGACAGGATCGGTGCTCCTGCCGCTGAAGGCGATCGCGATGAACGTCCTCTCGCTCGCCGCCACGTTCGGCGCGCTGGTGTGGGTATTCCAGGACGGCCACTTCTCGGGCGTGCTCAACTTTGCTCCGACGGGTGCGCTCGACCTCGTGATGCCCGTCGTGATCTTCGTGTTCGCGTTCGGGCTCTCGATGGACTACGAGGTCTTCATGCTCGCCCGCATCAAGGAGGCGTACGACGAGACCGGCGACAACGACGCCGCTGTTGCCGTCGGCCTGCAGCGCTCGGGCAAGATCATCACGACGGCGGCATTGCTCATCGTGCTCGTCTTCGCGGGGTTCGTCGCCGGTGAGATCGTGGCGATGAAGCAGCTCGGACTCGGGCTCGCGCTCGCAGTGATCATCGACGCGACGATCGTCCGTCTCCTGCTCGTCCCGGCCGCCATGAAGCTCATGGGCCGGTGGAACTGGTGGGCGCCGCGCCCCCTCGCCCGCGTGCACTCACGGCTCGGGTTGCGGGAACAGCCCCGCGAGCTCGTCGCTACGTGACTTCCGTTCGGACGCCGTCGAGGAACGAGACGACCGCGTCGTTGAAAAGGTCGTTGCGGTCGCCCGCGACCATGTGTCCGGCGCCGGCGACGTCGGCGAGCCGCGCGTGCGGGACGAGCTCGAGGAGTTCGCGCGCGCCTTCCTCACTCAGCAGGTCGCTCACGTGCCCCCGTACCAGGAGCGTCGGAACGCGCACGGCGCGCGCGGCCTGTTGCAGACGCTCCGGATCGACGAGCGTGGCGCGTGTCTCGTCCGGACCGCCGAGCCGGCCCGTGATGAACGCCGGATCCCAATGCCAGTACCAGCGCCCGTCGTCGCGTTGGCGCAGGTTCTTCTCGAGCCCGGCGAGGTTCGTCGGCCGCGGCCGATGGGGGTTGTAGCGCTGGATCGCGTCGGCAACCTCGTCGAGGTCGGCGAAGCCATTCTCCATGTGCTCGATCATGAACGCGCCAATGCGGGCCCGTCCGGCTTCTTCGACTCGCGGTGCAACGTCGACGAGCACGAGCGCGCGAGCGACTGATTCATCGGGTCGCTCGCCGATCGCGGCGAGCGACGAGAGTCCGCCGAGCGAGGCGCCGATGAGAACCGGCGGGCCGACGAAGCTGCGCGCGATCGCGACGACGTCGCCCGAAAACGCGTCGAGTGAGTAGTCACCCTCGGCAGACCATTCGCTATCGCCGTGACCGCGCAGATCGACCGAGTACACGCGCCATCGCCGCTCGCCCAATGCCGCGAGGGTCGTGCCCCACGAGTGGCGTGTTTGCCCGCCGCCGTGCAGCAGCACGACGGGCGGATCGGCAGGGTCGCCCGCGGCGTCCGCCGCGAGCCGGTTTCCGTCGCGGCCCGCGAAGTCCACGCGTTCGGTCATCATCCCGTTCTACTCGCCGGCGACCGAACCGCTCGCAATGGCTGCCGGTCGCCGCTCCACGTAGGGTCGGACGCCATGACGGCCGAGGAAACCTTCGAGCTCGCGCGCGATCTCGCCACGGTGCTCGACATCGAGCGCCTCGACCGCGACCTCTTCCGCGGTTTCAACGCCGCCGATTCCCGGCCATGGCCCGTGTTGTACGGCGGCCAGGTCGCCGCACAGGCGCTGCGGGCAGCTGGGCTCACCGTGCCCGACGGACGCTTCCCGCACTCGTTGCACGGCTACTTCCTTCGGCGCGGGCGCAACGACCGGCCCGTCCTGTTGCAGGTTCGTCGCGACCGCGACGGCCGCTCGTTCTCCGCGCGCAATGTCGCGGCGATCCAAGACGGCGAAGTGATCTTCTCGATGGTCGCGTCCTTCCAGATCGACGAAGACAGCGTCGAGTTCGACGACGAGCCGCGCCCGCCGCGTCCGGCACCCGAGGAGCTCACGGCGCGCCCCTTTGGTCTGTTGGTCGAAGTGCGCGAGATCGCCGAGACATCGATGGTCGGGCCGCGCATGAAATTCTCCGACCACATGTGGATCAAGGCTGCGCATCCGCTGCCGGACGACCGACTGGTGCACGCGTGCGCGTTGACGTACGTGTCCGATATGGGTTCGGGGTTCGGCCAGGTCGAGCACCCTGGTCTCGCGCCGGGCGGTCCGAGCCTCGACCATTCGCTCTGGTTCCAGCGGCCCGTCATGCTCGACGACTGGGTCGAGTTGCACATGCACCCGCTCAAGGCCGGCGGCGGCCGCGGCCTGTACCACGGCACGATCCGCGACCGCGACGGCAATCTCGCCGCGATGCTCAATCAGGAGATCTTGCTGCGCTGGCCGAGCGTCTGACGCGCTATTCGGCGCGCAGCATCGCGCCCGGTCCCGATCGCAGCGACCGCCGGGCCGAGACCATCGCGACGAGATACGAGAAGGCAACCAGCCCCAACGCGAGCGCGAGCAACGACAGCAACGGCACGATCGTGCCCGGCTCCACGTGGAGCCCACTCGCGACCGCGTTCCATCCGAAGCGCCCCGCGAGGATCCCGAGTGGGATCCCGATCGCGGCGGCGACCAACGCCATGCTCGTGGCCGCGGCGCCGATCACGGTCATGCCTTGTCGGCGCGTGAAGCCGATCGAGCGCAACACGGCGATGTCGCGCCGCCGTTCGGTTGCAGTCATGAACGCGGCGTGGGTGATCGCCGCCGCTCCGAGAAATACGAAGAACAGCGCGAGCGCGAGAGGGAGGCGCGCGACCTGTTCGATATTGCGTACGGGACCGGGTGCGTGCGGAAGGCTCTCGTCGCTGACCGCGTAGGGGAAGAGATCGTCGAGATCAGCGATCACCGCCTCGACATCGGCTGCCGGACGAACTCGTGCAATCGCCTGCACGTAGAAGTCGTTCGCGTAGGCATCGAACCCGTCCGGCGCGAGGACGACCTCGGAATTGAAGCCCGCGCTCTCCGGCATCGGGGCGTAGGCGGTCCCCACGATCGTGAGCTCCTGCTCGGCTCCGTCGGTCGCGACGATCACCGTGTCTCCGAGTTCCTTGCCGAAATCGTCGAGCAGCTTGGGGCCGAGCGCGATCTCCGACTCACCGGTCGGGACCCGACCGCTTTCCATCGTGGGGCTCATTGCGCCTTTGACGGGCGCGATGGCGTACGCGTCGACGATGCGACCCTCGAGCTCCACCGTTCCGCCGCGCGCGCCCGCGACCGCTTCGAGATCGGCATTGGCGGCGAGCCGGTCGAGCACGGAACGCGATTGCCCGTTCGGCATCTCGAGCGTGACGTCGTACGGCAGTCCGTAGCGTTCGGACGACGCCGTGAAGTCGTCGAGCGACGCGACGAACAGCGCGCTCCCGACGGCGCCGGCGATCGCGACGATCACGCCGAACACCGCGGTGCGCTGGAGCGTGCGCCGACGAGCGCCCGGAAAGAGCGCGAACGTGAGACCGATGGCGGCCGGCAATGCCGCCGTGTTCGCGCCTCCTCCCGGCGTCCGGACCATGGCGCGTCGGCGCGGCTCTGACGTAGCGCGCGAGTTTCCGAACCACACGGCCGCGAACGTGATGAGTGCAAGCAGCAGCAGCCACGCGACGCCGCCGATGACGAAGACGAGCGGGTCGGCGTGCAGACCGGGGCTCGGTTCGAGCGATCGCGCCGCACCGAGCGGGAACGCGGGTGAAACCGCGTATGCGAGGACGACCGCGACGACGGGCGCGAACACGAGGAATGGGAGCGCGCTGATGAGTTGCGCGGCGGCTCGATCGGCTCGCGGTGTTCCGAGCGCGAGCAGTACCTCCTGTTGGTCGTCGGCGCGGGCGAGATAGCGGCGCAGCGCCTGCCCGATCGTGACGATGCCGGCCAACCCGGCGACGAGCGCGAAGATCAGCAATCCCGTCACGACCGCCCGCGACGCGTGATCGGCGGAGTCTTCGTCGGCGGCCGACGAGACGGCATTGAACGGCGCGCTGTCCGAGGTGCTCGCGAATTCAGCAGCGGCGCGTTGAAATGCCGCGTCTGCGCCGGGTGTGTCGTCGAGCCAGATCGCGACGAGGTCGGACGCGGCCTCGGAGCCGTACTGCTTCGCGAACGCGGGTGTGCCGAAGACGATCTTGATGGTTTGTGACAGTTGGGCATCGGTGGGGTCGCGCGAGATGCCGACCACCTCTGCCCGAATGCGCGGTCCCTCAGGAACGGTCCAGGGGTCGTCGTTGATGAGTCCGCCTTGCTCAGGCGCGTACGCGTGGAAGTCGAGCACATCGCCGATGTCGAGGCCCGTGTTCCGGGCAGTGCGCAGCGTGATGAGGACTTCGTCGGCACGGTCCGGGTCGGGAAGCCGGCCCCGGTCGAGGACCGGAGTCCCCAGCCCGACGCTGTCGTACGGCGCATCGAGCGAGTACCAGTCCTGCTGGGGTGAGCGCCGTCCGATCATGCCGGCCGCGCGCTCGAAATGATCGACCGACGGGACGTCCTCGAGCCACGCGGCGACCTCGTCGTAGCCGTCGAGCACGAACATCACGACGTGCGGGGCTTGCGAAGCGTTCGTCAGGCGGTCGTACGCGGTCGCCGTGCGGCGCGCGCCCGCGAGCGCGCCGAGTACCGCACCCCCGACGATGCCCGCCACCAACCCCAGCAGCAGGATGCCCTGCCACCGCCGGCGCCAGCTCGCCCGACCGACGTACCACGCCACCGCCATAACCCAGTCATATCGGCCGACTACACGCCGACCCGCAGCGGGCGGCGATGAAAGCGCCGAACTGGCGTCAATTTCAACCCCTGGACGGTGTGAAATTGACGCCAGTTCGCCGGTTTTGCAACCGGCGACCGGTGATCCGCTCCGGGCGGATGCGGACGACGCGCTGACGCTCGGCATCGGGCCATGTGCTGCCGAGCACCTCGTGCGCCTCTTCGATCGCGCGCGGGGATCGCAGCTCCTCGCACGGACCGAATGCCATGACGCTCCAGCCGTCCTTCTCGTCGTCGATCTCGAACGAGACGTACGTCCGCAGAACGGCCGCCGCGAGCTTCGTCCCGGGGTCGGTGCGGTAGACGATCGCGCCGTCGAGGTAGGCGTAGTAGACGGGAAATGCGGCGATGTCAGAGCCCACCTTGGCAACGACGCGTCCGAACGTGTGGGTCCTGAGCAGCTCCGTGCTCTCCGCCTCGCTGAGAACATCCAGTCCGCGATGACTCATGGCTGTTCCCCTTCCACGTCGCGTCGAATGGTCGCGAGGGTCGCACGCATGATGTGACCGACGAAGGGTCGGATCAGTTCTGTCGTCGTCATACGACCACGATCGCGCTCGTTGTGCGACGGCCACAGAGGCGAAGGTCCCGCGATGTAAAGAGGCGCCCGCCGATCAACCGGCGACCGCGGGCGCGGCGCCGTGGCGGATCCGTCGACCCGACACGAGATCGGTCGAGACGGCAACGACGTGCCCATCCGCCGGCGCCCAGTGCGCGAGCGGCAGCGTGCGGATGTGGGCGAGGTCGTCGGCATCGGTGACTTCCCGCGCGACCCCGGTGACCGCGACGCTCCACCCCGTGTGGGAGAAGCTGTCGAATTCGTCGATCTCGAACGCGACGACGGCGTTCGCGAGGGCAGCCGAGAGCTTCGTGCCCGCGCTGGTGCGGATCAGGATCCGGTCGCAGTCGAGGAGGAAGTTGACGGGCAAGATGACCGGGAGCGCCGCACTGCTCATCGCGAGTCGTCCGACCGATGTCCGGGCGAGCAGACGCATGCACTCGATCCGATCGAGGATCTCGAGGCCGTTCCGGTCGAATTCCATGAGTCCCATCATCGAACGCCGCCCTCCGCAAGGAGCAGGGCCGAACGTCCCGAACCGGTGAGACGTGTGCCCACGCTCGATTGGCACCGGACGGCGCGCCGCCCGCTGCGTCTTCGGGTCCGACGTCGGGGCCGTAGGGCCGAAGGCCCCTATCGGTGAAGCGGTCTGCGAGTCATCGTCGAAGCTGGAGGTGAGGATCATGATGACCGCGACTCTCACGACCAGTCCGCCGCACGAGCTCCGAGCCGCGACGACCGTGGCCGAAGCGCTCGAGTTCTTCGACGCGACGCACGCACGTGCAGTAGTCGTCGTCGACGGCGACCGGCGCCTCGGCGTCGTGACGCTTGCCGGCCTGCGCGGCGACGGCCGCCGTGTGCCTAGGCCCGAAGCCACCGTGGCTGATGTCATGGAGTTCGAACTGGTGCGGGTGGATCCCGCGGCCGACGAGCACGCAACGCTGCGCGCGTACACGACCGCCGGTTGGAGCTCGCTGCGACGGCGACGGCCCGCGGCGACGGAGACTCGAGCACGCCGCGCGCGCATCTATGCGCCCCCCGCCCCCACCGCGAACGCGTCAGGAGGCATGGAAGATGAATGCTGAGAACCTTGCCCCAATGCCCGTACCCCACTTGTTCAGCGCGCCATTGACCGCGTGCCCGGCGTGTTACGCCGAACGCCTCGTGCCCGTCAGGGACGCCGGAGCACTCCACTTCGCTTGCGAAGTCTGCGGCGAGTGCTGGCACTTCGAGCTCGGTGCGGTGTGGCGTGTCGACCCCGCAACGTTCGTGGCGGCGGACGGAGAACTCCACCTCCCGAGCTGACGGCCGTCGGCGACGCACCGTCACGCGCGGGCGCGCAGCACCAGCTCGTCGGCGACCCGCAGGTCCTGGTTGACCGCCCGTAGCACCAGGCGGTCGGGGAACACGCCGATGTCGAGGAAGTGGTGCCAGGAGAACGAAACGGCGGTGAAGTCGGCCTTGCCTGTTCGCCGGGTCCCGGCCCCGCCGCCCGACACGACGTACACGACGCCGTCGAGCGGGTCGCTGCGTTGGTAATCATGGTCGTGTCCCGAGAGCACGAGTTGCACGCCGTACCGCTCGAAGCTCGGTGTGAACGCGTCGCGTGCCGCGTGGTCGGAGCCTTGATACCCGGCTGAGTACGGCGGATGGTGGAGCGCGACGATCTTCCAGGTCGCGTCGCTCTCCGCCAGCGTGCGCTCGAGGAACTGCAGTTGGTGCTCGTCGTCGGGTGTATTCGAGTCGAGCCCGATGAGCAATACGTCGCCGAAGCGCTGGGACCACCACCGGCCCGGCAGGCCGAGCGCTTCCATCTGCGCGGGACCGTGTCCTTCCTTGACGTCGTGGTTGCCCAGGATGGCGTAGAGCGCTGTGCCTTGGTCGAGCACTGCTCCGAACGGCTCGAACACGGTTGCGGGAAGCCGGGCCGGCTCGCCCGCGGGGTACACGTTGTCGCCGAGCAGCAAGAGCGCGTCGTACGGCGCGGTCCCGCCGATCGCCGCGATGGCCGCGGCGGTCGCGTCCAACCGTGCGCCGCTGTCGCCGATGTCGCCCGCCGCGGCGAGATGGAACGACGGCGCCGGGTCGAACGGTTCGTACACAACGGTGCCGGTCGGACTGCCCTCGGACGCGCACACGTCCGAGGACCGTCACCCCGACATCGCGGGCCACGGATCCGTGGCGAGATCATGCGCGATCGCGCCGGCCCACGCCCGCACTTGCGCGAAATCCCGAAAGTCGGTCTCGTCCAGCTTCTGGGCCATCGAACGCGCCATGAAGCCGTTGTTGCCGGCGATCGAACCGCCGAACGTCGCGTGACCGCGTGCACTGAGGCGGTGCATGATCCGCGCGACGCCGCGCACCGGCGGGATGTCCGTCGCTTCGGCAGTGTGGTCCAGCGGTCCGCTGCTGAACAGCCAGACGGGCCGCGCCCGCAGGTCACGGCCGTGTCGCCGCGCGAACCGCCGCGCGTCCTTGTGCCAACGCCCCGCATACAGCGCGCCGCCGAGCACGACGGCGTCGAACCGCCTGACGCTGGTGACGGCTCCCGGCTCGCACACTTCGGTGTCGTACCCGTAGCCGCGCAGGGTGTCGCCGATCCAGGCCGAGATCTCGGAAGTCGCACCGTGTCCCGAGCCCGCCGTCACGAGAATTCGCCGTTCTCTCATGGCGTCCTCCCTTCTCTGCTTCTGATCCCATTCGACGGCGAAAAGAAGCGCGGCGCCAGAGGCGAACGGCCGCCCGAGAGGGACCAACGGCCCTATGGGTCAGGCGGCGGTGAGCGGGACGCGCAGCTCTACGAGCGTGCCGCCGGACCCGCCCGCGCCGATGTTCAGCGTGCCGTGGCATCGTTCGGCGCGAACTCGGAGGTTTCCGAGGCCCCGACCGGCGCCGGTGCGAGCTTCCTCGCTGATACCTGTGCCGTTGTCGCGCACGCGCAGCACCACTTCGGAGTGGTCGACGCCAACCTCGACATCCACGGCGGTTGCACCGGCATGGCGCACGACGTTCGAGAGCGCTTCGCGTGCACTGCTCACCAGTTCGCCGGCGATGCCCTCGGAAACCGCGGTGTCGACTGGCCCGTCGAAGACGACGCGCGGCTCGAAGCCGAGCGCGCGCGCGGCTTCGCGCGTCATGGCAATGATCCGGCCGCGCAGGCTCAGGTCTTCCTCGGACGTGGCTCGCC
>JBEVDP010000425.1:0-18233 GCA_040513235.1 Acidimicrobiia bacterium
AGGACGCGGTGCGTCAGCGGGCGAGTTTCTCGTCGAGGGTGACGGCGACGATTTCGCGGCCGGCAGCGCCGAGGCTGCGTCCGGTGAGCTTCTCCACGATCGAGATCGCATGTGGGCCGTTCTCGACGAGGCCTGCATAGAGCAGGTACCCGCCGAGCACGCCGATCACGTGGTCACCAAATTCCTCGCGGTGGAGGAACAACCTCTCCGCCGGATCGTCGAGGTAACCGGAGACGGTCTCGTAGATGAACCGCAAGCGCATCGGCATCTCGTCGCGCGCGCCCAGCGGCGTGTGCGCATATGCCAGGCCTGCTTCCTCGTACGCGTGCAGATTGTGCGGCGAGTCGAGCAGCGAGACGATGTGGGAGTACTCGTGCACCTTCAACCAGATCAGCTCTTCCTGGCGTCGCACCTTGCGGTGATTGCGGGCGAAGCCGCCCGGCCGCTCTCCTGCGCCGAGCCGGTCCTTTATGACCCATGTGAAGTACCGCGGCTGCAACCCCTGCGCCCACCGCCCCCGTAGCCCCGACGTACTCACGCTGCTACCTGCTCCATGACCGCGAGCAACGCGGCGGCACGCACCGATGATGCGACGTCGTGCACCCGCACCACGGCCGCGCCGTGCTCGAAGGCCCACACAGTGGTGGCAAGCGTCGCGTCGTCGCGCTCTTCAGGGGGGAGCCCGCCGAGCAGCTTGCCCAGGAACGACTTGCGCGATGTGCCGACCAACACTGGCACGCCCGCCGTTGCCGCGATTGACGGAAGCGCGCGCAAGAGTCCGAGGTTGTGGTCGACCGTCTTACCGAACCCGATGCCGGGATCGACGAGGATCGCGCTGTGCGCCACACCAGCCGCGACCGCGGCTTCCACGCGCGTCCGCAAATGCGCACCGACTTCCGCGACCACGTCGTCGTAGCGCGGGTCGTCCTGCATCGTCTGCGGCGTGCCGCGCATGTGCATCGCGACGAACCCGGCACCGGCCGCGGCAACCACGTGGAGGATGTCGGGATCGGCGACGCCGCCCGAGACGTCGTTGACGATACGCGCGCCCGCAGCGAGCGCGGCCGCAGCCACCACGGCCTTCGTGGTGTCGACGCTCACCGGCACGTTCGTCTGCTCGACAAGCGCTCGAACGACGGGAACGACCCGCCGCTCCTCCTCGTCAGCCGCGACTGGAACGGCGCCGGGCCGGGTCGACTCGCCGCCGACGTCGAGGATCGTGGCCCCGGCCGCCGCCAGATCCAACCCGTGCGCGATTGCCGCGTCCGGGTCGAGATAGCGCCCGCCGTCGGAGAACGAGTCGGGCGTGACGTTCACGACGCCCATCACGGCCCGCCGCTCGAGTGCGGCGACGGTGAAGGGGCGAGTCATCGGGCGCAGGTTACCGAACGCTTTCGAGCCACGAACCCGGGTTCGGCGGCAATTTCGCCCCAGTACATGAGGCGCGGTGCGATCAGCCGCGGGCCGCGTTCAAGCGCAACAGCGCCATCGCCTCGGAGCGAGTCGCCGGGCTGTCCTTGAACAGGCCCCGGACCGCGGAGGTGACGGTGAGCGAACCGGGCTTGCGCACACCTCGCATCGACATACACAGGTGCTCGGCCTCGAGCATCACGAACGCGCCGCGCGGCTGGAGTCGTTCGACGAGCGCGTCGGCGATCTGCGTGGTCAGCCGCTCTTGTACCTGCGGTCGCTTGGCATACCCGTCGACGAGACGCGCCAGTTTCGAGAGGCCGGTTATACGGCCGTCCTCGTTCGGGATGTACGCAACGTGCGCGTGGCCGTGGAACGGCGCGAGATGGTGTTCGCAGATCGAGTAGAGCGGGATGTCGCGCACCATCACCATCTCGTCGTGCTCGGCTTCGAACGTGACGACGAGGTGGCGCGATGGATCCTCGTGCAGTCCGCTGCAGATCTCCGCATACATCTCGGCGACGCGCCGTGGCGTGCGCGCCAGACCGTCGCGCTCGGGATCCTCGCCGATCGCGGCCAGGATCTCGCGTACTGCGGCTTCGATACGGTCGACGTCGATGCCCGGCGTGGCCGGCACCGCATGCAGGGGATTCGGGTCCGTCACGCCACCGGTTTACCCGACGGGCGGCGGTTCGCTCGACGCCACGGCCGACGGCCGGCTCCGGGCGGGTCCGCCAGCTTGCCATTTCGGAACACCGGCCAGCAGTTCCTCGACGGCCTCGGCATCGAGCGTCTCTCGCTCGAGCAGTGCGGCCGCGAGCCCGTCGAGGGCGGCGCGGTACGTCTCGAGGATCGACCGGGCGGTGCCGTGGGCGCCGTCGAGCAGGCGCCGGATCTCGGCGTCGACCTTCGCGGCGATGTCTTGGCTGTACTCGGGCGCGTGGCCGATGTCGCGGCCTACGAACACCTCTTGGTCGCTCACGCCGAGCCGTACCGGTCCGAGCGCTTCGCTCATGCCGAACTCGGTCACCATGCGGCGCGCCAATTCTGTGGCGCGTTGGATGTCGTCGTGCGCGCCGGTGGTCGGATCGTTGAAGACGAGTTCCTCCGCCGAACGGCCGCCCATGAGCATCGACATCTCGTCGAGCAGTTCGTGACGCGTGCGCAGCAGCCGGTCCTCGGTGGGGAGCACGAGTGTGTAGCCAAGCGCCCGTCCACGAGACACGATCGAGATCTTGTGCACCGGATCCTTCGTGGGCAACGCGTGCCCGACAAGCGCGTGGCCGGCTTCATGGTACGCAATCACCTGCTTCTCGCGTTCGTTGATGACGCGCGTCCGCCGTTCGGGACCGGCGATCACACGCTCGACGGCTTCGTCGAGTTCGGCCATGCCGATGCGGTCGTGCCCGCGCCGAGTGGTGAGCAGCGCGGCTTCGTTGAGGAGGTTCGCAAGGTCGGCGCCGGTCATGCCTGGCGTGCGCCGCGCGATGACATCGAGGTCGGCGCCGTGGGCCAGCGGCTTGTCGGCGCCGTGCACCGCCAGGATGGCCTTGCGGCCTTCGAGATCGGGCTGGTCGACGACGATCTGGCGGTCGAATCGGCCGGGGCGCAACAGGGCGGGGTCGAGCATGTCGGGCCGGTTCGTCGCCGCCATGAGGATGATCGCGTCGCGCGTCTGGAAGCCGTCGAGCTCGACGAGCAACTGGTTCAGCGTCTGCTCGCGTTCGTCGTGCCCGCCGCCGAGGCCCGCGCCCCGCTGGCGGCCGACCGCGTCGATTTCGTCGATGAACACGATCGCCTTGCCTGCATTGCGCGCGGTCTTGAACAGGTCGCGCACGCGCGCCGCGCCGATGCCGGCGAACAGCTCCACGAAGTCGCTCGCCGACATGAAGAAGAACGGCACGCCGGCTTCGCCCGCGACCGCACGTGCGAGCAGCGTCTTGCCGGTGCCCGGCGGCCCGTAGAGCAGCACGCCTTTGGGGATCTTGGCGCCCATCGCTTCGAACTTGGACGGATCGGCAAGGAAGTCGCGGATCTCGGAGAGTTCTTCGACCGCTTCGGGCAGGCCGGCGACATCGGCGAACGTCACCGGCTTCTCGCCCTTCTCCGCGCTGACCGCGCGCGACTTGCCGAAGCCGAGGATCGTGCGGCCGTAGAACTTGATGAGGAAGTAGATCAAGATGCCGAACACAACGACGACCGGCACGATCTCGAGTAGCAATCCTTCCCACACGTTGGCCCGTTGCGCGTTGACCTCGAGCTCGAGATCCTCGGCGATAATGCGCTCGGTCAGCTCGTCGGTGTATTCGTTGGGATAGCTGACGACGAACGTCGTGCCGTCGGTGAGTTCGCCCTTGAGCTGGTTCGATCGGTCGTACAGGGTGACTGAGGTGACCTCGCCCGCATCCAGCTTCTCCTCGAACTCGGTCACGCCGAGCTTCTCCCGGCCGTCGCCCGACGACAGGAGGCCGGGGACGACGAACACCGCCACGACCGCCAACACGGCCAGCGCGGCGATGAGGATGCGCACTTGCTTGTTCACCGGAACTCCTGCGGGATGACGGTCTGCCCCTCTTGGTCGGCCCGAACGGCCGCCAGCTGAAGGGGTCAGCCGGACTCGAGCGGTCCGGCGTACTCGGCGATGAACGGAAGGTTCCGGTAGCGCTCGGCGACGTCGAGGCCGTACCCGATCACGAAGTCGGGCGGAATCCGGAATCCGACGTACTTCAGGTCGGGGTCGACCTTCTGCAGCCCTTCCTTCACCAACAGGGCGCAGACCTCGAGCGAGGCTGGACTGCGGGCCTTGAGGTTCTTGCGAAGATAGGCGAGCGTGAGGCCGGAGTCGACGATGTCTTCGACGATGAGCACGTGGCGGCCGGTGAGATCGAGGTCGAGATCCTTGACGATGCGCACGACACCGCTTGTGCGTGTCGCCGAGCCATAGGACGACACCGCCATGAAGTCGAACTCGACCGGGAGGTCGATCGCGCGCGCGAGGTCGGCCATGAACATGAACGCGCCCTTGAGGATGCCGACGAGCAACGGCGGTCCGTCGACATAGTCGGCGGTGATCTCCTTGCCGAGATCGTGCACCCGCTGTTGCATCTCGTGCTCGTCGACGACCATGCGGCCGATGTTCGGGTCGTTCATGCGGAAGAGCTCGCAGTGTTCGCGGGGGTCGGGACGGGTTCGGTCGTGATCCAGAGGAAGCGACGCGTGTGCGTCGTGACCTTCACGCGGTCGTCGATACGGTAACCGACGACCCAGACGATCTGGCCGTCAGCGCCGACGAGCACGGGCCGGGTGGCGCGATCGGCGGCCGGGACGCCGGCATCACCGAGTGCTTCGAGCACGCCCTTGGCTCCGCCGCGGCCGAGCGGCCGGAAGCGGTCACCCGCCTCCGGAGTACGCACGACGACCGTGTCGCCGAGGTGGTCGGCATCGAGAACCGCGGTCGTGCGCCCGTCGGGCCATGCGACGGGCGGCGCGTGCTCGACCCAGGCAACGAAGCCGAACCGGCCGAAACGCAATGCGCCGGGCGGCGCGAAGACCGCCGGGTCGGGCGCCGGTGCGGCGGTCGCCGGCACGAGGTGCACGCGCCCGCCCGCCCGCTCGACGCGATGGCCGCCAGGAAGCTCGACCGCGCGCCGATCTCCCCGCGCGACCGCGAGGACGGCTTCGACGTGTTCGAGCGCAGCGGGTGGACTGCCGAGCCACTCGCGCACCGCGCGGCGCGCGAGCGGCGCGGAGGCCGCAGTCAGGTCGGCGACGCCGAGGTCCGGGCCCGGTGGAACCGCGTCCGCAGCCAGCGCGTCGAGGAGTGCATCGTCGTCGCGAAGGACGTCGGCCTGGCGCGCGAGAACCTCCACGAGGTCGCGCTGCGCGCCCCGTTCCAGGAGCGGAACGACCTCGCGGCGTAGCCATACCCTCCGGAAGCGAACGTCGTCGTTCATCGCGTCGTGCACGGGCGCGAGACCGAGCCGGGCGCAGATCTCGCGGGTTTCGGAGCGGCGCAGGTCGAGCAACGGACGCCGCAGCCGTCCCCGCTGCCGTGCCATACCCGCCAGCCCGCTCGCCCCGCTCCCACGCAACAGATTCAGCAAGACCGTCTCGGCTTGGTCGTCGCGCGTGTGCCCGACCGCGATGACTGCCGCGCCGGTCTCGTCGCGCGCTTGCATCAGCGCGGCGTAGCGGGCTTCGCGCGCTCTTGCTTCGAGATTGCCGCCGGCGTCGACCTCGACCGCCGCGCAATACGCCTCGGCACCGAAGCGGTCAGCGGCCGCGGTGACGACCTCGACGTCGTGCGCGCTCGTGCCGCGGAGGCCATGGTCGACGTACACGGCGATTGCGTCGTAGCCGACCGCCCGCACGAGCGCGAGGAGCGCGAGAGAATCGGCGCCGCCGGAACATCCGACCAGTACCGGACCATCGACCTCGTCGAGTGCGGTGAGCCGCGGAACGAATGTCGCGAGCGCTTCGCCGAGCGGAATCACGCGTCGAGGAGCGCGCCGTCGACAAACCAGCGCAGCAGGTCGGTCGCGTCGCGCAACTCGACGAGCACCGACGCCAGATCAGCCGACGGCATGCCGAGGTGTAACGCGCGCGAACCACGCGTCGGGGTCGTCGATCTCGGTGCTCGTCGGCAGGTTCTCGGGCGCATCCCAGACGCGGTCGAGCGCGGGGAATCCGCCCCGGTCGACGACGCGGTGCACAAATCGTTCGCCGATCTCGTACTGACGCAGCTTCTGTTCGAGGCCGAGCAGTTTGTGGAGCTGACCGGTGATGCCGCGGGCGTGGCGACGCTGGTGCAGGATGCGCGCCATCCGCTCCTCGCCTGCCACGTGGCGCCGGCCGAGTTCGCTCATCACGACGTTGCCGTGACCTTCGAGCAGCGACATCAGCGCCTGAACCTGCGCGATGGCACCCTTTTGTTCTTCGCTCGCGAACAGTCCGACGATGCCGCCGTCATCGAGCGGGTTACGACCGCGTCGCACTTCGTCGAGCGCCTTCGAGATCGCGCGCGCAAGCGTGCTCGGGTCGGGATCGACGACCGCGAATGCTTGCTGCACGAGCGAGAAGAAGTGCGCGCGCATCCACGGCACGCCCGCGAACTGCGCCCGGTGCGTGACTTCGTGGATCGCGATCCAGAACCGGAAATCGAGCGGCCGGAACGCGAAGCGCTTCTCGAGCGCGAGGATGTTTGGCCCGACGTAGTAGACGGCGTCGCCGGTGTCTTCTTCTGGCACCAAGAGGTCGTACTGGCCGAGTACGCGCTGCGAGAGGTAGCCGACGAGCCCGCCCATCTCCGTGGCCGCGATCTGGCGGCCGAGCGGCGCGAATGGGCTGTGGGCCATGCGCGCGCCGACGCGGTGCATGAGCGGCTCGAGCAAGCGCCGCATGGAATCGATGTTGGCGTCGACCCAACCCTTGCGGTCGAGCACTTCGGCGGCAACGCGCCCCGGTGGACGCAGGCCGGTGAACTCGGCGACGAGATCCTCGGCGCGCACGGTGAGGGCGCTGAAATCGTCGTGGATCGAAGCGCCGAGATACGAGTCCGACAGGGCGTCGCGCCCCGCTACGAAGCGCGCGACTCGGCGCGCGGTCGACCAGTCGATCGGATCGGGAACCGCAACGTCGGTACCGCTACCCACTCGTCGGCCGACCCCTTGTCTCCAGCTTGCCGACCTGCATCCAGTAGCCGCGGGAGAGGGCGAGCAGGGTGAACCCGAACGCGAGCACGAGCAGGGGCGCGGCCCAGAAGAACCAGGGCATGCCGTGGTCGCGGTTGACGAAATAGACGAGCCCGGCGACCGCGAGTGCAATTCCGATGATGACCGCGCTCAGCAGGGCGATGATCGTCGTGGGCCGCAACGGTCCTCCTGGGGGTCCGGTTTCGCCCATCGTAGGACGACCAAGGACCCCGCAGACGATCCGGAGCCCGTCTCGCTCCCGACGGAACCGGCCCGCGCCCCGACGGCAATTACGACTCGGGCTCGGAGATCCCCAGCGCGGCGGCGATGCGCGACCGCAGGTCGGAGGGGACCTCTTCGTGGCACTTCGAAACGATCACCCGCCGGACTTCCAGCTCGAAGGTGAAGCCCTGCGCGCACGGCGGGCACTCGTCGAGGTGGCGCGTGATGGCCCAGCGCCGCCAAACGGTGAGCTCACCGTCGAGGTACTCGTAGATGCGGTAGATCGCGTGGTCGCAGTCCATCTCGCCTTCAGCCCCCGGTCGCCGAATCCACCCGCGGGCGCAGGTTGTGCTCTTCGGCGTAGTCCCACAGCAGTTTCTGCAATTGCTTGCGGCCGCGGTGGATCCGGCTCATCACGGTCCCGATCGGAACGTCGAGGATCTCGGCGATCTCCTTGTACGAGAAGCCTTCGATGTCGGCCAGGATCACGGCCATCCGGAACTGCTCCGGCAACGCCTCCAACGCCTCTTTCACCTCGGCGTCGGGGATCGCGTCGAGCACCTCCGACTCGGGGGTGCGCGTCGCATCGGCGGCTTCCAGACCACCGAGTCGGCGGAACAGGTAGAAGTCCTCGACGTCGTCGAGGTCGACCTGGTCGGGTCGCCGTTTCTTGGCCCGGTACTGGTTGATGAACGTGTTGGTGAGGATCTTGTAGAGCCACGCCTTGAGGTTCGTGCCCTCGCGGAAACCTTCGAACCCGCGGTACGCGCGGAGGTAGGTCTCCTGCACGAGATCCTCGGCGTCGGTGGGGTTGCGGGTCATCCGCAACGCGGCCGCGTAGAGAGCCGACATGTACGGCATGCTGAGTTCGGCGAACTGGGCCGGATCGGCCATGGACTGAGGCTACCCGGCGGGGTCCGGACCGCCCTCATGAACACTGCGGCTGCGGCCTCCGGTCCGCGCCTGCGGAACCTCCGGCGCTCCGCCTGAGGCACCCCTTACGGTGTATCGCATGCAGCGGGGTCTGCTCCGAGGGATGGCAGCGTTCCGCTGGGGCGCATGGGTCTGGCTGGCCGTCGTCATGTTGCTGAATCGTGACGACCTCGCGCGCCCATGGTTGGCATGGCTGATCGCAGGTCTCGCGTTCGGGTGGACAGTGGCGGCGACGGTGCTCGTCGAACGATCGCCCGAAGCGCTCGAACACCCCGGTGCCATCTTCTTCGAGCTCGCGATCGGAATGCTGCTCGGCGTCGGGGGCGCCGTCGTGTATCCGCACACGACCGATGTGAGCGAGGCGTTCTCGAGCGTGCGGACGATCGGTTTCGCGTGGCCGCTCGTCGGGATCATCAGCGCCGGCATCGTGTTCGGTGCTGCCGGCGGCCTGCTGGCGGGGTTCGCGGTCGCGCTCCCCCGCTGGTTCGCGCCGGTCATCAACGGTGTCGGGTTCGACGACTACCACGCGACGCACTGGTTCTCGCTGGCTTCGACGACGATGCTGTACTGCCTTGCCGGCGGCGTCTCGGGCTACATGGCCGGCCTCTTGCGCAAGGCCGAGAACGAAGTCGCCGAAGCGCGGGCGCGCGAAGACGTCGCACGAACGTTGCACGACGGCGTGCTGCAGACGTTGGCCGTCATCGAACGGCGATCCGACGACCCTGCCCTCGCTCGCATGGCCCGAGAGCAGGAGCGCGACCTGCGCGAGTTCTTGTTCGGAGCCGGCTCCACCGCCGACCGCGGCGGCGCCCGCGACGTCGGTCCGCGTTTGCGCGCGGCGGCCGCCCGCTTCGAGGACGCGTTCGGCGGCCGCGTCGACGTCGTGCTCGCGCCCGACCTGCCACATCTGAAGCAGAAGCAGGCCGACGCGCTGGCCGGGGCGGTCGGCGAAGCGCTCGTGAACGCGGGCAAGCACGGCGGTGCGACAAGGGTCACGGTCTACGCCGAGCCCGCCGACGATGGCGGGGTCCACTGCTCGGTTCGAGACGACGGAAAGGGCTTCGACCCCGCGAAGATCTCCGAAGGGGTCGGCCTGTCGCGGTCGATACGAGGAAGGATGGAAGACGTAGGAGGCCGGGTCGACATCGACAGCCGGCCTGGTGCAGGAGCGGAGGTGCGGTTGTGGCTGCCGTGAGGGTCGTCCTTGCCGACGACCACCAGATTTGGCGCAGCGGTGTGAAGACCGACCTGGGTGAGGCGTTCTTCGTCGTTGCCGAGGCGGGCGACGCCGACGAAGCCATCGCCGCGATCCGGCGTGAGAAGCCCGAACTCGTCGTGTGCGACCTCAACATGCCCCACGGGGGTGGGATCAAGGTCGCCAAGGAATGCGGCGAGGAGACGCGCATCGTGATGCTCACCGTGTCCGAGCAGGAGCGCGACCTCCTCGACGCGGTCGCAGCCGGCGCGCAGGGCTACCTCGTGAAGAGCACGCCCGGTCCGGAATTGCGCGATGCGTTACTGCGCGCGTCCAAAGGTGAACCCGTGTTCTCGCCCCATCTCGCGTCGCTGGTGCTCGGCGAGTTCCGCCGCATGTCGAAAGACGCCACCGGCGCCAACCCGCTGTCGGACCGCGAACGCGAGGTGCTCCAGTACGTCGCGCGCGGCTACGCGTACAAGGACATCGGTGAGAGGCTGTTCATCTCACCGAAGACGGTCGAGAACCACGTCCGCAACATCCTGCAAAAGCTGCACCTCAACCGGAAGCAGGAACTCATCCGCTACGCGGTCGAGCACGGCATCGAGTAATTCCAGGTTTCGCGCCCCCAGCAGGGTTTGGGGGGCGCGCCGGATGGGACCGGAGCCCGCCGGGCCGCACGCTGCGTCCATGAGCGGCACCACCACCCTTTCCGCATCGGACCTTGCCCGGCTCACCCCGGCCGGCCAGGACCGGTACGTCGACTTCCTGCGCATCGCTGCGGCGCGAGCCGGTCTCGGATGGGTGCTGCTGCGCGCGTCCGTGCCTACGCCCCAACTCGACCCGACCATGGCCGACTCGATCACGGAAGGAACCCCACAATGACCGCAACCGAGACCGAGACGGAGACGTCCCGGCTGCTCGCGCGCCGGACGGGAGCCACATGGGTGGCGGCAACCGGCGCCTTCTTGCTCCTCGCGGCGGCGACCGCGTTCGTCGCCACGCGTTGGAGCGACATACCGAACGCGGTGAAGCTCGCAGTACTGGTCGGCCTCACTGGGGCGGCGGTGCTCTCCGGTGACCGGCTCCGGCCGACGTTGCCGGCGACCGGGAACGCGTTGTTCCACCTTGGCGCGTTGTTGATCCCGGTCGACATTGCCGCGCTCGGGTTGCACACCGGAATGGAGTGGCCAGAGCTCTTGCTCGTCAACGGCGCGGTTTCGGCCGGCGCGCTGACCCTGCTCGCGGGGCGGTGCCGGTCGGTCGTGCTCGCGGGGGCGGCGTCGGCCGCGGTGGTGGTGACCGCGGCCGGCGTCGGCGCGACAACGGCAATCCCCGCGCCGCTCGTCCTCGCGATCGCAGCGGTCGCTGCGTGTTGGTTCTCGCGCACCGAACGGCACGCATGGGTGTGGGCGTCGGTCGCCGGACTCGCGCCCGTGATCGCGCTAGCGATGCAGATCGTGGTGGTCGGGCGCGGGGTGGCCGAGGACATCGGCGTCCTCGCCGTGACCCCCTGGTACGCGGCGGCCGCGGCGGGGCTGCTGAGCGCGGGCGTCATTGCGCGTGCTGCCCGCCGCCGCAACGAACCGGCGCTCACGCTGCTCGCAGTCGGCGCATTGGTCGCGCAAGGGATCGCGGCGTGGAACGCGACAACGGTCCCCGACGTGATGGAGATCCTCGCCGCACCGGCGTTGTTCGTCGCCGTGCAGTTCGGAGTGCTGCTGGCGCGGCGCGACGCCTTCTGGCGCAAGCCCGCCGAGGTTGCCGGGATCGTCGCCGAAGCGCTCGCGGCCGTTCCGACGGCGATCGCGGCCGTCGCCGCGTTGGTGATCGTCGACATCGGCGAACAGCAAGCCCCGGCAGTGGTGATCGCTGCAGTGCTGATGACAATCGGCTGGTTCGTCGCCGGCGTCCGGCGCGACGTCGTCACCCGTTCATTGCGCGCCTCGATCGTCGAAGGGCCGCAGTGGCCGTTCGCGATCCCGGCGACGTTCGCCTGGGCGCTCACCGCGATCGCCGTCGCGACCGCCGATCCGATCGTTGTTGCGAGCGCGACGCTCCTGCTCGCGGTCGGTGTCGCGTTCAGCACGCTCCCGAATCGAATGCCGACTGTGTGTGGGCTCGGCGCGTTCGCGTTCCTGGCGGGCGCCGCCGACGAGCGTGTCGTCGCCGTCGCCAGCGGCGCCGGTCTCGTGATCGCGCTCGCCATGTTCCGCGGCACTCGAACCTTCGAGGACCGTCTGCTCGGCTTCATCGTCGGCGCGGCACTGCTCGCGGTCGGGGAGATCCAGGGACTCGGCACGACACCGCCCTCGCTCGCCGCGGTCGCGTGGATCGCGACCGTCTGGCTCCTCGCGCTCGCATACGACGCGGACGGCGAGGTCAACGGATTCACGCGCGGGGTTGCCTTCGTGCCGATCGCGTTTGCCGCGGTGATCAGCCCGGAAGCGGCACTCGCACCCGCGGCGTTGCTGTTCGTGCTCTCGGCCGGCGAGGGCGTCGTGCGCAAACGACGGGAACTCACGATCGCGGCCGTCGCGCCGTTGCTGTGGCTGCAGTTAGTGGCTGCCGCACTGTCGGGTCTCTCGGTCGGCGCGGCCGGCCTCGCGTTGACGGTCGCCGCGTGCGCCTGGTTCGGATTCGCGACGCTTGTCGACCGTTCGCACCGGCTCCCGCTCGAGATCGCGGGCGTCGCGACTGCCGTCGCCGGCGTGCTCGCGGCGGCCGCGACGCCGGAGACGTTCGGCCCGGCGCTGCTGGTGCTCGGCGTGACCGGCATCGCGACCGGGCTCTCGCGTTCGAGCGCGCTCGTCGCGCACATCGGGGGTGCCGTCGCCACGCTCGGGCTGTGGGTCACGCTCGGCGCCCACGACGTCGTGTTCGCGGAGTTGTACGCGGCGCCCGTCGCGCTCCAGTTGCTCGCGGCGGGCTATGCCGCCCGGCACAACGCGGAGCGGCGCGTCGGTTCGTGGATCGCGTACGCGCCGGGCATCGCCCTGATCGCATGGGCGGCGCTCGCCGAGCGCTTTGCGGGCGAAGGCCCAGTGCACTCGCTCATCGCCGGGATCGTCGGGGTGGTCTCCGTCGTCGCGGGGGGCCGGTTCCGGCTGTCGGCGCCGCTCGTCCTCGGTACCGCGACGCTGGTTGTCGTCGTCGCCCGCGAGACGTTCGAGTCCGCGGTCCTCATCCCGCACTGGGCGTGGCTGGCGGCGGGCGGTGTCACCTTGATCCTCGCGGCCGTTGCGATGGAGCGCAACGACGTCGGCCCAATCGAAGCCGGCAAGCGCGTCGTCGACGTCATGGCGACCCACTTCGAGTGAGCCCCACCGCCGAACCGGCGTGCGAGGCTGGGATGGTGCGGCGCGTGTCGGTCGTCGGGAACTCGGGGTCGGGCAAGACAACCGTCGCGGCCCAGCTCGGGGCGCGGCTCGGCGTATCGCACATCGAACTGGATGCCATCCGCCACCAGCCGAACTGGCAAGAGCTCCCCGACGACGAGTTCCGCTCCCGTGTCGCCGCGCTGACCGACGCCGACGGCTGGGTCGTTGACGGCAACTACGGCGCGGTGCGCGACCTCGTGTGGTCCCGCGCCGACACCGTCGTGTGGCTCGACCTCCCGCGTCTCGTCGTTGCCCGGCGGATCGTTGCGCGCTCCCTTGGCCGGGTGATGGGGCGGCGTGAACTGTGGAACGGGAACCGCGAGACGTGGCGCAACCTCGTCACGCGCGACCCGAACGAGTCGGCGATCCGGGCGTCGTGGCAGAACCACGACCGCAACCGCGCGCGCTACGAAGCCGCGATGCACGATTCGACCAACGCCCACCTGACGTTCGTCCGCCTCACCTCGACCCGTGCGGCGAAGATCTGGAGCCGGAGAGGGGATTCGAACCCCTGACCTGCGCATTACGAGTGCGCTGCTCTACCGACTGAGCTACCCCGGCACGGAGCCCGACAGTGTACCGGACGGCTATCGGCTGACGGCCGGTGGAAGGGAGAGGAGCAGCGCCGTCAGGCGGACGATTCCCTTCTCGTTGATCGTGAACGCCTCCCGCGCCTCGGCGCACGCATCGAGCGCCTCCGCCGCGCCGCGCGCCGACACCACGGGGAGTTGGAGGTCGGTGTTGAGACCCGGCGCCGGCGCCGCCAGCACGTCTCGGTACACCGACTCGATCGCGGTGACGCCTTCGATCAGCAAGTCGCTGCGGGCTCGGCGCGCTTCGCGTTTGTGGCGCTCGTCGAGCCGCCGCCGCATGCGTTGGGCGTCCCGGTCGGAGTAGCCGTAGCGCTCCATCTCCGCGTCGAACTCGGCCACTTCAGCTGCATGACGGGCCGCGACCTGATCGGCCGCGCCGCTCACCGACGCGTCGAGTTGTTCAGCGATCGCGAGTGCCGTCGCACCGGTGCCGTCCATCCGGCCGGGGGCGGCTGCGAACAACGCGCGCAGGTTGGCAAGCGGGCCCGCGATCGCGCGCGCACGCGCGAGCTGGCCGCCCGAGAGCCCGGCCGCAAGCGCGGCCTGGGCCGAATCGACACCTTCGGCGGCGAGTGCGGCGGCGAGCGTGTCGTCGGCGACGGGGTCGAAGTCGATACGCTGGCAGCGCGATCGAATCGTCGGCAACAGGTCTTCCGCCACCGACGTGACCAATACGAGGATCGTGCGGTCGGGCGGCTCTTCCAACGTCTTGAGCATCGCGTTGGCCGACTCGTTCTGATTCCCGCGCAGCTTCTCCGCTTCGAACAGCAACAGCACCTTGTGCTCGGCCTCGATCGGGCTCCGGTGCGCCTCGGGCAAGATGCGCTCGCGCACATCGGTCTTCACCGAATACGACGCCGCACCGGGCTCGAACTCGACGACGTCGGGGTGCATCCCCCGCTCAACGAGCCGCTGGGACCGCTGGTCGTCGACGTCGATCAAGCGCGCCGCAAATCCGCGCGCCGCCTGCTCGACGCCCGACCCCCGCGGCCCGACGAGCAGGTACGCGTGCGCGGGCCGTTCGGCCGCGCGCTCGAGCGCGGTGATCGCTCGCTCCTGGCCTACGACGTCAGTCCACATCGGTTCCACCCTACGGAAGAATCGGTCGCACCAGCGCCCAGATCTGCTCGGCGACTTCCTCGCGTGTCCCGCTCGCGTCGAGCAACGTCCACTCGTGCAGGGGTGCGAGATAGCGGTACGCATTGCGGACCGCGGCATGGAACTCATTGCCGGCCCGTTCGAAGCGATCGGGCTCTTGCGATACCCGGGCGTTCGCGATCTGATCAGGCAGGTCGAGCACAACGACGAGATCCGGTGACACGCCGACGGACGCGTATGTGCTCATCCATTCGACCGCTTCGACCCCGAGCGCGCGCCCGATGCCCTGGTAGGCGAGCGACGAGGGCGTGAACCGGTCGCACACGACGACGGCATCGCGCGCGAGCGCGGGCTTCACAACGGTCGCGACGTGCTGGGCGCGGTCGGCCAGCATCAACAACAGCTCGGCGCGCTCGTCGACGGCATCCTCCCGGTGCAACAAGAGTTGACGGATCTCCTCCCCGAGTGATGAGTCGCCGGGTTCGTACGTCAGAACGGCGTCGCGCCCGAATGCCACCAGGCGTTCGTAGAGGAGCTGGGCCTGCGTGCTCTTGCCCGACCCTTCTCCGCCTTCGAGCACGATGAAGCAACCCGTCATGCGGTGCCCTCGGACGGGACTGCCTCCGGTTCGACGCGACGCATCCGACGGCGGGCCATGAACCCGGCGAGAATCGTGACGACACCGCCCATCCAGAGCGCGAGCCGCACGCCGGGCAACGACACCGTGATCGACCCGACCTCGATGTCGTTGTCGACCCAGGCGTCCGAGATCGCGCCGAGCGCGCTCGCGATGAAGGGACCGACGGTCAACGCGACGAGCAGGCACAGCCGCACGACCGTGTACAGCGTCGCGAAGGTGCGACCCCTTAGCTCGTCGCTGACGTTCTCTTGCAACAACGTGAAGCCGGTGACGTACGCGCTGCCCGCGGTCGCGCCGATCGCGGCTGTCAGGAACAACGCGGGTGTGAGCGTCGACACCGATGCCACCGCGATGATCGACACGCCGGTAGCGACAATCCCGGCGATGAACACTGTCTCGTAGGGCAGCTTGCGCCGGCGTTGGAACGCGAGCAGTCCGATCACGCCGATGGCGGCGCCGACGCCGAGCGCGGTCATCAGCAGGCCAAAGCTGCCGCTGCCGCCGCCGAGCACGGTGTCGGCCAGCACCGGGCCCAGCGGGATCACCGCGCCACCGCCGATGAGCCCACCCGCGAGCCCGATCATCACGCCGCGCACGACCGGGTGCCCTCGGATGTAGCGGAAGCCGTCGACGATGTCGCGGAACGTCTGGCCCACGTCGGGCCGTGACTGAGACCGGTCGCGCAGATTCGGAAGCGCGAGCCCAGCCACGAGGAACGCCGCGACGAGCTTCGTCAGCGCGCAGAACCAGATGGCCAACGATTCCTTGTCGTCGAAGCCGAAGCCATCGAGCGCAGCGAAATCGCCGAGCCACTTGGCAACGCCCGCGAGGCTCGCGAAGAGGATTGCGCCGAGCGGGAAGGTGCCGTAGGCCGCCACCAAGGACAGCGAGTTCGCGGACGCAAGCTGTTCCGGATCGCGCACGATGTTCGGCACGGACGCTTCCTTGGCCGGACTCCACAACAACGTGAGAACTTCGAGGAAGAACGAGATGACGACGAGGCCGAGCAGGTTGTCGAAGAACGGCAGCATGACGAGCAATCCGGCGCGTCCGATGTCGCACGTCACCATCACGACCTTGCGGTTCCACCGGTCGACGAGCGCGCCGCCAACGGGCGCGAGCAAGAACCCAGGCAGCATGCGCGCGATCATCACGAGACCGACCGCGGTGCCCGACTGCGACACGCGCCCGGCAAGCGCAAGGATCGCGACGAGCCCGACCCAGTCGCCGAGACTCGAGATGACCTGCGCCGTCCACAAGCGCATGAAACCCGGCACGCGCAGTACCGACCGCGACGGCGGCATCGGTTGCTCGTCAGGAGTGATGGGGACGAACGGCGCTTGCTCGCTCACGCGCCGTCAGCCTAGGTGGGGACGCCTCACGCAGCAGGCGAATCGCCGGACGTCTTGGTCGCCTGCTTCGTGGTCTTCTTGGCCGCTTTCTTCGTCGTCTTCTTGGCCGCTTTCTTCGTCGTCTTCTTGGCGACCTTCTTCGCGACCTTCTTCGCACCCTTCGCCCGGGTGGGCGCGGCGTCGGCCCGCGCGCGCAAGAGACCGACTGCTTCGTCGAGTGTCAAGGCACCGGGATCGACGCCGCGCGGCACGGTTGCGTTCACATGCCCGTCAGTCACGTACGGACCGAAGCGGCCTTCGAGGACGCGCACGTTGGCACCGTTGTCGGGGTTTTCGCCCAACTCGGCGATCGGCGGCTTCGGCTGGCCGCGGCCGCGCCGCTGCTTGGGCTGCGCGAACAGCGCTTCCGCCTCGGCCAGCGAGATCGTGAACAGCTGATCCTCGGTCGTGAGACTCCGGGTGTCGCCGTCGGCTCGCTTGATATACGGCCCGAAGCGTCCGGGCGACGCGACGATCTCGCGCGCTTCGGCGTCGTTCCCGAGCACTCGCGGTAGCGACAGGAGCTGCAACGCTTCGTTGAGTGTGAGCGACTCGGGCGTCTGCGACGCGAACAGTGATGCACGGGGCGGCTTCTTCTTCGTGCCCTCCTCCTGCTCCCCGAGTTGGACGTACGGTCCGAAGCGGCCCGTGAGCACGAACACCGGCAAGCCCGTCTCGGGATCGTCGCCGAGCGCCTTGGGCCCTTCCGCCTGCTGACGAATGAGGTCGAGCGCGCGTTCGACGGTCAGCTCGTCGGGCGCGATCTCGGGGGGCAGCGACGCCGTCTCGCTCTCTTCGCGTTGCGCGTAGGGACCGTACCGGCCGACGCGCACGACGATGTCGTGACCGGTCTCGTCGATGCCGATCGGGATCGTGCTCACGCTGCGGGCGTCGATGCGCGCGAGGTGCTCGTCGGACGTGAGCTCGCGGAGTCCGGGCGTGCCGTTGCCGAAGTAGAACGGGTCGAGCCACTTCTCGCGTGCGCTCTCGCCGCTCGCGATGACGTCGAGCGCTTCTTCCATCGTCGCCGTGAAGCTGTAGTCGACGAGGTGCGCGAAGTGTTGTTCGAGCAGGTTCGTCACACCGAACGCGATCCACGCGGGAACGAGCGCGGTCCCCTTGCGCCAAACGTAGCCGCGCGCCTGGATCGTTTCGATCACCGCCGCGTACGTTGACGGACGCCCGATCCCGCGCTCTTCGAGTTCCTTGACCAAGCTCGCTTCCGTATAGCGAGCGGGCGGCTTCGTTTCGTGTGCGACGGCAGTCAGCTCACGGCACGTCAACGCGTCGCCTTCCGTCACCGACGGCAATCGAGCCTCGCGTTCTTCCTCGGCACCCTCGTCGACGTCTTCGATGTACGCGCGGCGCCACCCGAGGAAGTCGTACGTCTTCCCGGATGCGCGGAAGATCGCCTGCTCGCCGCCCGTCGACGTGGCCCCGAGACGGATCGTCATCTTGCGACCGCGAGCATCCACCATCTGGCACGCGATCGTGCGCATCCAAATCAGTTCGTACAACCGCTGCTGATCGCCGTCGAGCTCGCGGCGCACGGCGTCGGGACTGCGGATTTCGTCACCGGCAGGCCGGATCGCCTCGTGCGCTTCCTGGGCGTTCTTGACCTTCTTCTGGTAGGTGCGTGGCGCGTCGGGCAGGTAGTCGCCGCCGTACTGCTGGCGGATGG
>JBEVDP010000426.1:0-5079 GCA_040513235.1 Acidimicrobiia bacterium
AGGCGCGCGCTTGTTGCTGCAGCGCGCGGTGCACATGGCCGGACCGGGCGGCACGCCCCCGGCGCTCGAGACGGCGATGGCGAAGACCGCGGCCAACCTCGCCGCCAAGTTCGTGTGCGACGAGGCGATCCAACTGCTCGGTGGCTACGGCTTCAGCCGCGAGTATCCAGTCGAGCGCGTGTACCGCGACATCCGCGGGCTCTGCATCGGTGCGGGCACGGTCGAGATCCAGCGCAACTTCGTCGGGACGAGTGTGCTGCGCGGCGCGACACCGGCCAGCGACGGCTGGAAGCGCCGGCGCGCTTAGTTCGTTGCTGACGCCGACGTTCGAGCCCGTTGCCGCGGCCGCCTATCGACAGCCGGGAGGTCCGTGGTCGGGGCCGTCGCTCGACGAGCGGCTCACCGCGGTCGCGCCGGCCGCGGTCGTAGAAGCGGTCGCCCGCGTCGCCGGCGGCTTGCGGGCGGCCGGTGTGTGCGCGGGCGACACGGTTGCGTGGCAGTCGCCGAACCGCGATGAAGTTGCGTTGCTGTACCGCGCGTGCTGGCGCCTTGGTGCGATCGCCGCGCCCGTGCACCATCACGCCGGCGCAACCGAGACCCGCCGGATGTTGGCCACGCTGGCACCGCGCGTCGTGGTCGACCTCGCCGCGCTCCCAACGGGCACACCGGTCACCGAACCGTGGAGTGCGCCCGAGCAGCTCGCGGCCGTGCTGTGGACCTCGGGTTCGAGCGGCAACCCAAAGGGCGTCCTCCACTCGCAGGCGACGCTGGCGTACAAGGCCAGCGGACAAGCCCACACCCATGGCCTCCGGCCCGATGATTGCGTGCTGATGCCGGCGCCGTGCGCCCACATTTCCGGCCTGCTCAACGGGATCACGCTCGCGGGTGTCGTTCCGTTCCGCAGCGTCTTCATGGCGCGCTGGGATCCCGAACAGGCGCTCGACCTCGTCGAGTCGGAGCACGTCACGTACATGGTCGGACCGCCGACGTTCTTCGTCGGACTCATGGAAGCGCGCGGCTTCTCGACGGAACGCGTCGCATCGCTGCGGCTGATCTCGAGCGGTGGCGCGGGCGTGAGCGCGGCGTTCGTCGAGGAAGCCACGACTCGGCTCTGCGCGCGGGTGAAACGGACATACGGCTCGACCGAGGCACCCTCGATCGTGACCGACGGCGAACCGCTCGGCGCGGTTGAGTTGCGCGTCGACGCCGGTGGCGAGCTCCAGGTGCGCGGGCCGGAGGTCTGCCTCGGCTACGTCGACGCGGAACAGACGGCGGCGGCATTCACAGTCGACGGCTGGTACCGCACCGGCGACCTCGCCTCGCTCGATCCGGTCGAGATCCTCGGCCGACGCGACGACCTGATCAACCGCGGCGGCGAGAAGGTCAGCGCCGCCGAGGTCGAAGCTGCACTCGAAGCCCATCCGGCGATCCGCCACGCGGTCGTGCTCCCCTATCCCGACCGCACGATGGGTGAACGAATCGCGGCCGTCGTCGTCGCCGACGGCGCGTTCGACGTGGAATCAGCGCGCGCATGGTTCGCCGAACGCGGGGTCGCACGGTACAAGGCGCCGGAACACGTCGTCGTCGTCGATGCGCTCCCGATGCTGGAGACCGGCAAGCCCGACCGCGCCGAACTACGCCGTACGGTCGTCCCAAGGTGAGGTGTCGACGCCCATCATCTTGAAGCCCTTGATGACAGCCTTCGGGTTCAGCGTGCCCGGGTTCCAGTGGTAGTTCCACATGCGCTCGTTGGCGACGCCTTGCACGAACATCTTCGCCTGCTCGAGATTGACGAGGACACCGCGGGTTGCAGTTTGGCGCTCGTAGCGGGCGGCGTGCTGTTCGTCGATCACGTAGTTCATCGAATCGCACATGCGCAGCATGTCGACATTGTTCCAGTCGAACGGGTGCAGCGAGATGTGCAGCATGGCGCCCGGTGGCGTCACCGACGCGAGTTCGAAGTTCTTGGAGACGAGCGTCACCGGCGCCAAGCAGCACGCGCAGTGCGACTCCAGACGCACGGTCTTGTCCTTGAACGGCGGCATGTGCGAAAACGCGATCGCTTCACTCGCGCAACCGACGAACGAGTGGAACTCGTCGTCGATGTAGGCGCGCACCTGCGTCGGGAACGACGAGAACGGCGGCGCCTTGAGGAGGTTGCAGTTTTGGGTGTCTTCCTGCACCGTGATGACGATCGCGAGCTGGAGTTCTTTGTACGCGGCCATGATCGACCGTCGGTCGAGCTTGTTGGCTTCGTGTACCTCGCGCAACGTCGGTCCGCGACCGTGCTCGCACCAGAAGTCGAAAATGAACGCGCGCACCTTCAGTGCGTCGTCGGACAAGTCGAATGGGCTCACGTTCTGCGGCATGTACCGCAGATTAACCGGGGCTGCGAAAGCAGGAACTAGCTCCGCACCGGCGAGTCCAACACGACGCTGTCGGCTTCGTCGGTGACCCAGATGCGCACCGTGTCGGCTAACGGCAGTGCGCCGGTGAGCGTCACCGCGACTTCGTCGTCGCTGCCACGGAACGTGCCCGCGGCGACCCGTTCGCCGCCTTCGTCGGTGAGCCACAACCAATAGACCTCGTCAGCTTCGAGTCCTGACGCCTCGAGTCTGACCTCGGTGCCATGTACCGCGCCGTGCAGATCGGCGCGCGCAGTCACGCCGTCGGACGCCGGAAACTCGACAGTCGTCGTCTCGGCGTCGTCGCCGAGGTTCGCGACGAGCAGCCCGCCGAAGCCGAGCAGGGCCGCGATCACTGCGGCCGCCGCGAGCGCGCGACCGATGCGACGGCGGCGACGACGCGTGCGTACCTCCGCGACGCGTTCGACCACTTGGCCCGCGAGGCGGGACGACGGCTGCGCGGTGTCGGCCAGGCGATCGGGATCGGCCGCCGGCAACGCCCGCGCGACTGCAACAAGGTCGTCGAGCTCGGCGCGGCACGCCGCGCAGCCATCGAGATGCGCGCGCAGCGCGATCTGCTGAGCCGGATCTTCTCGCTCGAGCGCAGCCGCCGCGAGCGCACCCCGCCACTCGCGACACGCGTCAGCCGTCATCGTTCCACCCGAGTTCCTCGAGCGCGAGGCGCATCGCCTTCAGCGCATAGAACACCCGGCTCTTTACGGTCCCGACGGGCACGCCGAGCACGGCCGCGACGTCGCCGTATGGTCGACCACGGTAGTGCACTTCGACGAGGACGATGCGGTGCTCGTCGCTCAACATGCGCAGCGCTTCTTCGACCTGCCAGGCACCGAGGATACGGTCGACCGAATCATCTGTGAGGTCGATCACGTCGTCGGTCTCACCCGGAGCGAGCGCGGGCCGGACGGCGCGAGCGCGCGAAAGGTCGATGACGACATTACGGACGATCGCGAACAGCCATGTGCGGAGCGAACCGAGCCGATCGTCGAAGCGATCGGACGCCTGCCAGGCGCGCACGAACGTCTCCTGAACAGCTTCCTCGGCGAGGCCGCGGTCGTTCAACGAACGGTACGCGAACCGAAACAGTTCGGCGCCGTGCGCGGCGTACACAGCGCGCACACCGTCTTCTGTCGCCAGTGCCGATACGTTTCCCGGCATCAGCCGAGGATACGGCGCGGCGCCCCGGCCGGTTCATGAACCGCCGGGCCGTCGCCAACGTATTCCCGGGCACGCCTACTACGGAGGACAAGATGCGACCCTCGATGCGCCGAAGTGTGCGGTTGTTCGCGGTCGCGGCCGCACTCGTGCTCGTGCTCGCAGCCTGCGGTGGCGACGACGACGATGACGACGCCGCCAGCAGCGGCGACCAGGCAACGACGACCACGGCGCCCGCCGACGAGGAAGCCGACGCGACGACGACCACGGCGCCGGCCGACGCGAGTGGCGGCGCGAGCGACCAGGCCGCCACCGTGGCGTACGCCGAGACATCGCTCGGCGACGCCCTCGTCGACGAGTCCGGCCTCACGCTCTACGTGTTCAACAACGACACCGAGCCCAACGTGAGTACCTGCACCGAAGGCTGCGCCGAGGCGTGGCCGCCCGTGATCGTTCCCGGCGACGTCGTGGTCGGCGACGACCTCGACGAAGGCCTGTTCACCACCTTCGATCGCGGGAACGGCGAGATGCAGCTCGCGGTTGACGGGCACCCGCTGTACCGCTTCTCCGGCGACGCGGCAGCCGGCGACGTCAACGGCCAAGGCGTCGGTGAGGTGTGGTTCGTCGCCGCTCCCGACGGCAGCGCAGTTCAAGCCGCCGCAGCAGAAGGCGCGAGCCAGGGCGCGGCGGGCTACTGATCAGACGACACTCTCGCCGGACTCCACCCGCGGTCGGAGCAGCGCGGTGAGGCGCGCGCGGTGGAACGACGCGTCGCCGAACGCGAGCTGATCGAGCTGCGCGCGCTTCAAGAAGAAGTGGAGATCGTGCTCCCACGTGAAGCCGATGCCACCGTGGACCTGGAGCGCCGACGCCATGACACGCTTCGACGCGTCACTGCACCACGTCTTGGCCGTCGATGCCGCGATGGACGCGTCAGCGTCGGCCGCCGCGAGGCACCACGCGGCCCAGTAGACCGCGGAGCGCATGCCCTCGACGTCGACGAGCATGTCGGCGCACCGGTGCTTCACGGCTTGGAACGAACCGATCGGACGCCCGAACTGAACCCGGTGTTTGGCGTACTCGACCGCCAGGTCGAGGACGCGTGAGGCGCTGCCAAGCAGGTCGGCCGCCGCGAACGTGGCGCCCCGGTCGCGGAGCCGGTCGCTCGCGGCTGTATCACCGATGACGCGACCAGTCGCACGCGGAAGCCAGCCCAGTTCGCGCGTGAGATCCATCGCCGGTTCGCGCCTCGGTCGCTCCGCCAGCTCGACGAGTGCGACGCCGGCGGCACCACACACGACCGCGATGTCGGCCGACGGTGCATACGGGACCGGCGCCGATGCGTCCCAGGCAACACACGCGAGCGCATCACCGGCGAGGATCCGCTCGACCCAGGCCTGCTCGCCGGCCGCGGCGAGCGCGTCGAGGGCAAGCACGGTCGACACGTACGGCGCGGGCGCGGCGTGGCGGCCCATCTCCTCGACGAGCACCGCGACCTCGA
>JBEVDP010000427.1:0-4359 GCA_040513235.1 Acidimicrobiia bacterium
GACACGGTGCACGTGTATGTTCGCCACGGCGGCCCGACACTCCCCGAGATCATCACCCACGCCGACCACGCTGGGTTCGCCGTGGCCGACGTCGGAGTCACCGCGCCCACACTCGAAACGGTGTTCATCAGCTTGACGGGGAAGGATTTGAGAGATTGAGCACGACGCTCACCCCCGTCCGTGCCGGGCACCGCGCCGCGACGACTGCGTTCGTTGCGATGTTGCTGCGCGATCTGCGCGTCGTACGCAAGCAATGGCTCCCGTTCCTCGCCCGCACGGTGATGCAGCCGCTGTTGACGACGTTCGTGTTCGCCTACGTGTTCCCCAAGATCGGGCAGGGCATCGGCGGCAGCGAGGGCTCGGAATCGGAGTTCTCGACGCTGCTCGCGCCCGGACTCATCAGCTTCGTGCTCATCTTCCAGGGAATCCAAGCGGTCGCGCTCCCGCTCGTGTCGGAGTTCGGCTACACGCGCGAAATCGAAGACCGCGTCGTCGCGCCGCTGCCGGTATGGGCGGTCGGTATGCAGAAGATCACCTCGGGCGCGATCCAAGCCGCGCTGGCGGCCGCGATCACCTTGCCGATCGTGCTCGTCGTGCCGGCCACCGACGTGCACCTCGACGTGCACTGGTTGATCCTCGTCACAGTGCTACCGCTCGCGTGCATGCTGGCAGGCGCACTCGGACTCACGATCGGAACGCGGGTCGAGCCGCGCCAGGTGTCGCTGATGTTCAGCATCCTCGTCATGCCGATGAGCATGCTCGGGTGCGTGTACTACCCGTGGACTGCGCTGAACCCGCTCCCGATCGTGAAATGGGCAGTGCTCGTCAACCCACTCGTGTACATGTGTGAAGGGTTCCGTGCGGCGCTGACCGACGTTCCACACATGGCGTTGCCCGCGGTGTACGCCGCGCTCATCGGTTTCACTTCAGCCCTCGTCTGGCTCGGCCTCGACGGCTTCCGCAAACGGGTGCTCACGTGAAGCGAACCCTCGCAGGCGTCGCGCTGACGCTCCTGATCTCCGCCATCGGCGCCGATCCCGCCGCGGCCGAGTTACCCGTCCGCGAATCCGTGAGCGCGGCCGGCACCGCAGTGAACTACGGGTCGACCGCCAATCTGTTGCTCAACCAGCCGATCTCCGACATCACGACGACACCGGCCGGCGGCTACTGGCTGCTCGGCGGCGACGGAGGCGTGTTCAGCTACGGCAACGCCGGCTTTTACGGATCGACGGGCGGCATCCGGCTGAACCGGCCCGCGGTGCGCATGGCGCCGACGGCGGCGGGACTCGGGTATTGGTTCGTCGCATCCGACGGTGGCGTCTTCGCGTTCGGGGACGCCCCGTTCTTCGGTTCGACGGGCGGCATGCAGTTGAACGCACCGGTGGTCGGCATCATCCCGACCGGGACCGGGCGCGGCTACTGGCTCGTGGCGGAGGACGGCGGCGTGTTCGCATTCGGGGACGCGGGCTTCCGCGGCTCGCTCGGCAACGTCCGGCTGTCGTCGCCCATCGTCGCCCTCGCGCCGACGACCACGAACAACGGCTACTGGCTGCTCGGCCGCGACGGGGCGATCTACTCGTTCGGCGATGCCTTGTTTCTCGGCCGGGAGACCTTCGTGACCGGGATCGCCGCTGACATCGCTGCGATGCCGGACGGCTCCGGTTATCTCGTGCTCGACGAGACGGGCGGAGTATGGACCCACCGCGTGGCCGGCACTGGGCGCGCCGCCGTCGCGGTCCCTACCGGTAATCCGCACGCAGGCGCGCGTGCCGTCGGCATCGCGCTCACGCCTGACGGAGCGGGCACGTGGATCGCGTGGTCGGGCCGGGCCCGGTCGAGCGAGATCGACAGTGCCTTCCGAGCCTTCAACCGAGTCGCCGGAATGGACTGGAGTCGCTGCGCAGGCGCAACGTGGCGCTACGACGCACGAAACGCACCCGCGGGCGCGTTCGAGTTGTTCGAAGAGTTGTTCGACTACGCGAGCCGCGTCACCGGGATGGAGTTTCGTTACGGCGGACCGATGGGCGACGGCCCAGTCCCGCCGGGCACGTTCGTCATGGGCTGGAGAAACCTCGACACGGCGACCGCCGGGCGCCCTGAAGTTGGTGTCGTACTCGGCGCGGCGCAGCCCGTTCCACCGAGCGAGGCGCGCGTCTGGCTCGCGAGCAACCTCTTGGCCTTCTTTCCCGCCCCCGGTTCGCGCGGCGACTGGGGCCCCGCCGGCTGGGGTCCGGTCGCGATCCATGAGCTCGGGCACGCGCTCGGCCTCGACCACATCGACGACCCAGCATCGATCATGAACCCGTCGGGCAACGTGATCTTGCACTGGGGCGCCGGCGACCTGACGGGAATCCGAGTCAACACCGCCTGTTGAGCAGGCGCGTTTTCTAGTCGTCCGACGGGGCGGGGCCCTGCGCGCGCGCGTCGCGCACAGCGACGAGCGCATCGTCGAGTTGCTTGATCCATTCGCCCTCGTGATCGCGCACGAGGCGGACGCACCAACCCAGCGCATCGGAGCGGCTCCGCGCGACTCCCGCGGCCACGAGCGTGTCGAGCACTTGCCGCTCCGGCATGCGTAGCCGCGTCATCACCGGAATCGAGAGGTTGGTGAACACGATGCGCTCGTCGCCGCAGCGAGCGCCCCACGCGACCTTGCGGCCCGTGCGGCGCTCGGCTTCGTCGGCAATGCGCATACGCGCGTCGCGGGTCTCGACCCGGAAGCGTTGGATCCGCGCCCGTCGGGCCGCGCCCTGGGCCGCGGCGTCGGCGCCGTCGGGGTAATCGGGTTCAGCCACCGTTCCGATCACGAGGATCTCCTCGCGGTCGAGCGTGACTTCGGGCGGGGCTGTGAACCACTCGTCGGGCAGGCGCCCGGCGAACCAGCCGGTGAGGACCTGGGCTTCATCGTTGCTCGCGACCATGCGTCGATTACATCATTACATCCAGGGTGAGTCAAGCGCAGCCCGGAGGCTGCGGGCGACGGCGTCCATCTCAGCATCGTCGGCGTACTTGGTGCGGGGCCAGAAGAAGCCCCGCAGGCCGTCGCCTTTGCGGCGGGGCACGACATGCACGTGCAAGTGCGGGACCGACTGACTGACCACGTTGTTGATGCTGACCCACGACCCTTCGGCACCGAGGACATCTGGCATGACCGCCGAGACCCGCTGCACCGCGCTGAACAGCGGTACGAGCAAAACGGCTGGGAGGTCGGCGAGGGTGTCGACGTGCGCGCGGGGCAGGACGAGGACGTGGCCTGGGAAGACCGGGCGGCGATCGAGGAACCCGACGACCTCGGGTTCCTCGAGCACGAGGTGGGCGGCCGCGCCGCCGGCGACAATCGCGCAGAAGGCGCACTCGCCGCCCGCCATGCGACTACGGCGCGACGGGCTGGTTGTTCAGACGGCGATACGCGTACCCGAGAATGATCCAGCAGATCGGCGCCGTCACGAGCAGACCGATGCCGCAGAGCGCCGCGCCGATGAAGTTGATGACGAACGCGACGAGCACGATCAGGAACACGATCCCGAAGTTGTCTTTCACGAGGTTGAAACTTGCGCTCAGTGCTGCGACAGGTTCGGCGTTCTGGTCGAGGACGTAGAAGCCGTAGAAGGACAACATGAAGGCGGCGATGATCCCCGGGATGATGCAGAGGACCAGCCCGACGAAGATGGCGATGCCGTAGAGGATCGACGCAATGATGAACGGACCCAGGCGTTCGGTCGCGAACACCTTTCCGAGTTCCGGCGTCTCGCCCCGCGTCACCATCAGCGACGCGTTGATGATCCCTACGGTCAAGATCTGACCGATGATGAAGAACACGATCTGCAACACGAGCGCGACGAAGAAGTTGTCCACCACGAACGAGATACCAAAGCCGATCAGGTTCGCGAGCGCGATGACGAGTGCGATCAGAATCAGTGCGCCCGCGTGTTGCTGGAATTTTGCCCACGCGTAGCTGACAGCAGCTCCAACCTCCAGAGGCTGGTCGGGTTGGCCGGGCTGACCGGAGGACGGGATGCTCGGAGGCGGCGGCGGCTCGCTCGACATGGTTCCTCCTGGGTCCGGAATCGGGTCCGGAATCGGC
The DNA here is from genome assembly GCA_040513235.1 of Acidimicrobiia bacterium. GTDB lineage: Bacteria > Actinomycetota > Acidimicrobiia > IMCC26256 > PALSA-610 > JANNHK01. The sequence goes on from JBEVDP010000427.1 coordinate 4,085, forward strand.
TGAACGCTAACCCGGTCCGGGCGGACGCGTGTGGACTGCTACTCCGGTGAGGAGTACGGCCGTTGGCGAGGATGTGCCGCCGCGCGCTTGGGCACCATCACCCGTCTCCGGAAGTAACACACCTCGTCGCCGTGCTGGTTGAAGCCACGCGTCTCCACGCTGACGACACCACGGTCGGGCTTACTCTGCGACTCCTTCTTCTCCAAGACCTTCGTCTCGGCGTAGATGGTGTCGCCGTGGAACGTCGGCATCTTGTGCTGCAACGTCTCCACCTC
>JBEVDP010000428.1:0-7982 GCA_040513235.1 Acidimicrobiia bacterium
GAGACGACCGCGACGGGTTCGCCGGTGAAGTCCTGGGCGTTCAGGATCACCACGTCGCTCGAGTCAGTCGTCGCGTCGTACACGTAGGACATGATCCAGCCGTCGTCCTCCCCGGCGTCGTCCGAGCGAGGGACGAAGACGGGTTCGAGCGTCACGCGGCCCTTGCCGTAGTCGTGCTCCTCGGTCGTCCCCTTCTCGAGGTCGTGCTTCAACGCCGGACCGTGCTCGATACCCTCACCGAAGGCCGCGGTGTAACCGAAACGGTGCTTGCGGCCGACGAGCCGCTCGTCGTGACGCGGGAACTCCTGCCCGCGCTCGTCGATCGTCTCTTCGTGAACCCGGCCCGCGTCGGGATCGACGGTCCATCGCACCAACGTCGGGACACCCTCGTTCGGGCCGTTCGTGTCCGACGCGAACATCTTCGGGTGCCGTGCGACATCGACGACGACACGCCCGTCAGGCAGGTCGTACGCGTTCAGCGGGTGGTACACGAAGCAGAGGTCGACTTCGATCCAACGCGTCGCGTCACCCGACGCCGCGTCGCGAGGAAGCAGTCCGACGCGCGCGCCATAGTCGGGGTCCCACATGTAGGGGAAGCGCGCGCCGTTCATCGCGGCTTCGAGGTTGAACGTGACGGGCATGTCGAACACGAGGACTTGCGACTCGGTGATCGCGCAGTCGTGCATCATCGGCCGGCCGGGGACCGAGACGTCGACGGTGCGGCGCACCTTGCCGTCGGTGCCGACGACGACGTACTGCACGTACTCCCATTCCCAGTAGTAGACCATCGCGTGGAGGTCGCCTGTCAGCGGATCGCGCTTCGGGTGCGCGGTGAACGAACCGGGCAACGTGCCGTCGAAGTCGGTCATGCGCACGGTTTCGAGGTCATAGGTGAGCTCGACGGGCAGCCCCCCGGCTTCGACGATCGCGAACGTGCGGTCGGCGTGCCCGATGACATTCGTGTTCGCGGTCCCCGCGCCCATCCCATGCCGGGGTCCGGGCGCAATCGGGACGCCCTTGGCTTCGGCGACGTTGTCGTCGCGCACGAACCGGTTGCGGTACCACTCGGCCTTGCCGTCGCGCATGCGCACGCCGTGCACCATGCCGGTGCCCGTGAACCAGTGATACGTCGCCGGGTCGGGCGGCGTGACCGGGTTGGGGCCGATGCGCAGCAGGCGGCCCGTCAGCTCGCGTGGAATTTCGCCGCGCACGGGGAGGTCGAACGCTTCGATCTCGTGCTCGACGGGCGCGAAGTTGCCCGAGAGGTACTTGCTGGTGGCGGTTCGAGATTCGGTTGTCGTCACGGGGTCTCCTTCTCCAGTCCCAGCACGGCGAGGCCGGTGCGGATGAGATCGTCGAGGGTCTTGGATCCGATCGGTCCCGGGAACGCGCCCTGGGACCACAGTTGAGTAACGCCCTGTGCCCACGACCAACAGGTTGCGGCGAGGAGCTCCGTGTCGGCGTCGGCGTGCCATCCACTCGATTGCAGGGCGGCGACGCACGCGCGTAGCGATGCGTACGCGGGCGCCGCGGCGGCGATGAGGTCGGAGTCGGTGAAATCGATCAGGTCGCTGCGCCACATCAGCTCGAACACGCCGCGGTTGGCGACGCCGTAGCCGATGTAGGCACGGCCGTTCGCCGCGAAGCGAGCGATCGGCGAGTCGCCCGCGCCTTCGGTGGCTGCGACGAGCGCGTCGGTGAAGCCCCGGAACCCGACCGCCGCGACCGCGGTGCAGAGATCGCGGTACCCCCCGGGGAAGTGTCGCGACGGTGCATTGTGCGAGACGCCCGCACGTCGGGCGACCTCGCGCAGCCCGAGGCCGGCGACGCCGTGCTCATCGAGCAGGTCGATCGCGCAGGCGATCAGCCGCTGCTTCGTATCGACTTCGACCGCGGTCACGTTGACACTGTCTACCTTGATGTTGACGGTGTCAACCACGAACCTCAGGAACCGCCGGGTTCTGCGGGATTTTCGAGATCGAAGAAGCGCCGGATCCACGGCGAGCGGCGCGCGATTGAGCGGAACACAGGAAGCGCAAAGACGAATTCCGACAAGCTGCCGAGGCGCTCATAGACGGCGGCGTTCAGTTCGTTCGCGACGACGATCGCGCGGCCCAAGAAGAAGAACCAACCGAGGGTCACGATCGTCGTCCCGATCGCGCCGTAGAGCTCGCTGGCGTGACTGAGCCGGTTCGGCAGGTACACGTGGCTGATGAGCTGCATGACCGCGAGCGTCAGTGCGACGAGCGCGGCCCCTGGGAGGAGCACGCTCGGATCGTTCGTCGCCCGCGGGAGCAGCAAGAAGAGCGCGAACCATGCGACGAAGTAGAACGCGAGCGCGCCGAGAAACGAAACGCTCGACGCGCCAACGCCCCACTCTCCACGGATGCGGTTGACGATCACCGAGACGAGCCCGACGCTCGTGACAAGACCGGCGATCGCGCCGACGAGCTTCATCGATGTCTTTCGCGTGACGGGTAACCTCCACGCGATCGCGCTGGCCGCGCTGAGCACGCGACTCAGCGTGCGGCCGGTCTTGATCATGCCGAACAGGCCGGTGGCGATCGCGATCCAGCGCGTCCCGTGGTTCTGCTCGAACGCAGCGTGCACCTGCGACGAGAGGCTCCCCGACAGCCCGACCTGGTCGTCGACGTCGTCGGCGTCGACCCACCCGGAGAGGAATCCGGCGAGGCCGACGAAGAACAACAGGAACGGCACGAAGAAGAAAAACAGACGAAACGCGATCGCGGATCCGAGCATCGTCCCCGCGCTCTCGCGGTCACGCTGGTACAAGCGCACGGCCACGTCGACCGGCGCGACGTGCTCGTGGCCGGTCAGCCACTCGGACCCGCGCTGCTGCCACGCGGCCGCGCGCGCCCGGACAGACGCTGCGAAGCCGGTCGCCGGCTGCGGGCCTTCGGGATCCTCGGCCGCCTCCATCGTTCCGAGTCTCGCACCGGGTCGGAGTCGGCGGAAGACGGCGACGCCGTAGGCTCCCGAGCCGTGCCGGCAGCCACTGTCAACGGGATCGAGCTCTCCTACGAGCGCGCGGGATCAGGGCCGCCGTTGCTGTTCTGCAACGGTTCGGGCGCCACGCTCGAGACGAGCGCTCTGCTGATCGCGCCGTTTCGCGAGCATTTCGACGTCGTCGCGCACGATCAGCGCGGTCTCGGGCTGACGGAGATCCCGCCCGGCCCGTACACGATGGCCGACTACGCGGCCGATGCGGCCGCGCTGCTCGACCACGTCGGCTGGGATCGGTGTCGTGTGTTCGGCGTGAGCTTCGGCGGGATGGTCGCGCAGGAATTCGCGGTCACCTGGCCCGAGCGGGTGGAGCGGCTCGCGCTGTTCTGCACGTCGCCCGGCGGCGCGGGCGGTGCGTCGTATCCGTTGCATGAGCTCAGGGACCGCCCCGATGCCGAGCGCGCCAAGATCGGCCTGCGCATCCTCGATACCCGGTTCACGCCCGAGTGGCTCGCCGAACACCCTTCAGATCGTGCGATCGCGGCGCTGATGGCCGAGCGCGCGGCGGGCGCGAAGTCACCCGAGCAGCAGCGTGGCGAGGCGGAGCAACTCGCCGCGCGCGCGAGTCACGACGTGACCGATCGCTTGTCGCGGATCACGTGCCCGACGCTGGTCGCGTACGGGCGCTACGACGGCATTGCTCCCCCCGCGAACTCGGAAGCGATTGCGGCGCGCGTGGCCGGCGCGGAACTGCGCGCGTACGACGGCGGCCACGCGTTCTTCGCGCAGGATGCGGCGGCGCTGCCCGATGTGATGGCGTTTCTCGCGCGCTGAGGGCGACGCCGAGCGCACGCGGCGCCGGCGGGCGAGAGGCCGGGACGACGGCGGAGCGGCCAACGAGTCCGAGCCGGGCGAGGAGCCGAGCCGACCACCCCCTGAGCGCGGGTTGCGGTTGTGCGGCGCGGACGAGTTGGCGCAAGCGCGCGTGCTGGATCCGCTCGTCGAGATCGGCGCGCGCGAACTCACTGACCAAATAGTCGTGCAACGGGTACATGGGTCCCCCTTGAGGTCTGGCTTGGGTTCGGGCCCCGCTCGGCCGGACCCGGATCACAGACGGGGGCGGCCGACTTACAGCGTTGGGGTTACAGCGATGTGGTTCACAGTGTGCGCCCGCTTCCCTGACACCCTCTGTCATGGAAGGTGGATACTCTCGGGAACATGCGCGCCAGCCGTCTCGTCGCTCTGTTGCTGCTCCTGCAACACCGCGGCCGGGTCACTGCGACGGAGCTTGCGGAGGAGCTCGAGGTCTCGGTCCGCACCATTTATCGCGACCTCGAGGCGCTCAGCGCCGCCGGGGTGCCGGTGTACGCCGAGGCCGGGCGCAACGGCGGCTGTCAGCTCGTCGACGGGTATCGCACGCGGCTCACCGGGCTCACGGCCAAGGAAGCCGAGGCGCTGTTCGCGTCGGGAGTCCCCGGCCCGGTCGGCGAGTTGGGGCTGGGCACGGTGCTCGGCGCCGCGCAGCTGAAGCTCCTCGCGGCGCTGCCCAAGGACCTCGCCGACCGCGCCGCGGGGGCCCGGCAGCGGTTCCACCTCGACGCGCCCGGGTGGTTCAAGGCCGGCCGCAACGAACCGAACCTCGCGGTGATCGCGGCCGCGGTCTGGGACGACCAGTGCCTCGACATCCGCTACCGGCACCCGGGCGCGGCCGAGGCGTCAACACGGCACATCGAGCCGTACGGGCTCGTGCTGAAAGCCGGAGTCTGGTACCTCGTCGCGCGGCGCGAAGGTGAGCTGCGCACGTACCGGGTCTCGCGCATCCAAGGCGTGTCGGTGCTCGAGGAACACTTCGAACGCGTCGACGACTTCGACCTCCAGCGGTACTGGAATGCTTCCGTCGCGCACTTCGAGTCGAGCGCGCCGGCAGTCGAAGCCGTCGTGGTCGCAACGGCCGATGGTTTCGAGCGGCTCCGGCGCATGTCACGCCACGGCGGGCGGGTGCTCCAGCACCACGAAGCTGTCGACGACACCTCGACACGCTGCCACGTCGCGTTCGAGAGCTTCGAGGACGCGTTCTTCGACCTCTTCCGTCTTGGTGGCGACGTCACGGTGGTCGAGCCGGTCGAGCTACGCGATCGAATCCGCCAAACCGCGAGCTCGATCGTCGCCGCGTACGACGCGTAGCGAACCGGCTAGCTTGCCGCGGCGTGGTCAAGCAGCTCGCACACCCCGACTGGGTACGCCGCTTCAACCTGTTCGGTGCGGCCGCTGGTGACGCACGTGCCGTCGTCGACCTCGATCCCGACGCGTTGCTCGCCGTTGCGCGGGCCAATTCGGGCCTGAGCGACCTCGGCGAGGTCGACTGGCCGGGCTGGACCGAGACCTACCGCCGCCACCTGGCCGCGATCGACGCGGAGTCCGAACTTCACCTGCTGGGCCGCGTCGCGACGCGCGCCGAAGTACTCCGCATCGTGCAGACCTGGCTGCGGTTGCAGCAGCACTGGCGCGACACGCCCGCGCTGGCCCACGAGCGGATCGACGCGCCGCTGTTCGTCGTCGGCCCGCCCCGGTCGGGAACGACGATCCTGCTCGAGTTACTCGCGCTCGACCCGCAGTTCCGTTCGCCCCTCGCGTGGGAGGCGCTCTACCCGCTGCCCGTCGCCGAGGACCCGGGCCTCGATCGGGCCCGCCGCCGCGAGTTCGCCGAGTGCGAGCAGGAGTTCTGGGCCGACATCGACCCCGACTTCATGACCATGCACGAGCTCGCGAGTGACCTCCCGTGCGAGTGCGTGCACTTCCTCTCGTACGACTTCGCCGGGCCCTACTGGTCGATGCTGTACAACGCGCCGGGCTTTGTCGGCTGGCAGCTCGAACACCTCGAGTCGCTCACCCGCGTCTACCGCCTGCACCGCCGGATGTTGCAGACGTTCCAGCACGGCACCGAGCGTCGCCGGTGGTTGCTCAAGTCACCCGGCCATCTCCAGACGCTCCCGCAGGTGTTCGCCGAGTACCCCGACGCGCGGGTGATCCACACGCACCGAGACCCGGCGAAATTCATCGCGTCGCTCGTGAGCCTGCTGTCGGTCCTGCGGTTCATGCGCAGCGACCGCGTCGACGTCGCGGGGCTCGGTCCGATGATGCAGGCGACGTATCAGATGTTCCTCGAGCAGGTGATGCGTGAGCGCGCAGACGGAACGGTGCCGAACGAGCGCATCGTCGACAGCCACTTTCTCGACTTGATGCGAGATCCCGTCACCGCGCTCCAGAAGATCTACTCGCAGCTCGAGTACGAGTGGCCCGCGGGTCACGACGACACGGTCGGCGCGTACCTGGCGGCCAAGCCGCGCGGCAAGCACGGTGAGCATCACTACACCTTCGCCGACGTCGGTCTCGATGAAGCGAGCGTGCGCGCCACGTTCGCGAGCTATGTCGCGCACTACGGCATCACGCGGGAGTGACGAACTCGCTCAACCTCACGACCTCGGCGTGGGGCGTGACAATGTCGCCCTCGGGCAGGAAGAAGCGCCAGAACACCATGCCGAACGGACGGCCTTCGGTGTCGATCCAGTTCGGCACGCCAGGGTCGGCATGCGCGATCACGATCCGGAAGCTGCCGTCCGGCTCGAGTGTGGTCTGCGCTCGGTTGAGCGACACCTGCCGGTGTACGAAGTCGTACGTCTGCAAGTGCCGGTTCCACAACGAGACGTTGGCGCAGCGGCATTCGGGCCACCGACCGGTCATCACGAGGGCCTCGTCGGGCCCGAGGACGTACGGCGCCATGCTGTACGCCGCGTCCGCAGCCGCGAGTGGATGGTCTCCGGGCGTCACCGGCGCCGGGAACACGTGCGGCTCCCGGGATACGAAGGCGACGGGCGCGGCCGCGCCGGGCTTGTTCTGTTCCAGCGTCCGGGAGCGCACGTAGTTCGTGACGCGCCGCAGCCCGGCGGCCACCGTCGCGTCGTCGGGGCGGGGCGGCGGCGGGAGCTCGTCGAGCACTTCGATGTCGAGCGCGACATCGGGACAGGGCGGGATCGAGGGCGAGCGCTCCTGTTCCCAGTAGTGGCGGGTCGTGACCCGCACCGCGTCGGGGGCAAGCGCAATCCAGTTGCGGGCACGCGGCTCACCGCCGAAAAACAGTTCGAAGTTGCCGTCGGGATCGACGTCGAAGTCGCTGTCGTTGAGCACGCCGACCAAACGCGTGCCGAAGCCGCCGTCGTGCGAGCCCCCTTCGAGGGTGAACGACACGTACACCGCGCCGGCCATGCGGCCGCGCACGCGGTAGCTGTATTGCGGCGAGATGGATGCGTCGAAATAGATCGCGTCCGCGTTGTCGCCCATGCCCTTGCGGGTCGACGTCACGATCTGGCGGAACACGGGTGACGCGGGGGAGTCCTCGAAGTGCCCGACCAGTCCGCCCTCGAGCAAGTGTGTGAGCGCGCGCAGCGCACCGGCGACGTCATCGGGGCCCGTAATGCCCCACTCGTCGCCGGCGTAACGCGTTGCCGCTTCGCGAAGGGTGTCGAGCAACTCGTCGAACGCGACTCGACTCTCGATCTGGTCGCTCACGGCATCTCCCTTCGGCCGGCGTTCGCCGGCGCTCGGCTCAGGTCGGGACGGCCTCGACGAATTCGAGTGCGGCGTCGATGCACGCGAACTCGCGTGGCGTTTGGAAGTGATCGATGCCACGCAGAGTTGTGAGTTGCGCGTCGGGAAGGGCATCGACGAGCGGATCGGCCGGTCCCGCGAAGTCCTTGTCGCCGAGGATGACGAGCGTGGGACACGTCACGCGCGCGATTTCGTCGGCGGTGTACGGCCGGCTCGGCCGGCGCAGACACGCTGCCAACGCGAGTGGGTCGTTGCCTGCGCTCGCCGCGAGGTTCACGAAGACGCGCAGCGCGACGTCGTCGGGCTGCACGCCGTCCTCGAACGCAGCCGCCAGATGTTCGGTGCCGTCCGTGCGGAACAGGTTTGCACCCACACCCATGACGACGAGCCGTCCGAACCGGGAGGGGTCCGAT
>JBEVDP010000429.1:0-5055 GCA_040513235.1 Acidimicrobiia bacterium
AGGTGCGCCAACTGCGCGACGACGGCGTCGCCGTGTTGTTCATCAGCCACCGGCTCGATGAAGTGTTCGAGATCGCGGATCGCATCACCGTGTTCCGCGACGGGCACCACATCTCGACCTCGATGCGCGACGAAGTGACGCGCGCCGAACTGATCACCGCGATGGTCGGCCGGCAGATGTCCGACTACTTCGCCCGCGGCGAACACGCGGCAGGCGAGACCGTCTTGCGTGTTCGCGATCTCGGCCGCACCGGCAAATTCGCCGGCGTCTCGTTTGATCTGCTCAAGGGCGAGGTCCTCGGCTTTGCCGGGCTCGTCGGCTCCGGTCGCACCGACATCGCGCTCGCGCTGTTCGGCGTGGCACCGGCCGAGACAGGAACCATCGAGATCGAGGGTCGCCTCGTCGACGTCGTCAGCCCGCGTGTCGCGCTCCATCACGGAATCGCATATCTCTCCGAAGACCGACGCCACATCGGGCTCTCGATGCCGCAGTCGATCACGGCGAACGTCACCTTGCCGACACTGCGGCGCTACACCTCCCGGTTGGGCCTTCTCGACCGCGCGGCTGAGCGCGCTGCGGCCGAGCGGTTCCGCGAACAACTCCAAATCCGCACGTCCGGGCTTTCCCAGCCTGTCGGCGAACTGTCGGGCGGCAACCAGCAGAAGACGATGCTCGCCAAGTGGCTCAATACGGAGCCGACCGTGCTGATCCTCGACGAACCGACCCGTGGCATCGATGTCGGCGCCAAAGCTGAGGTGCATCAGATCGTCGACGGGCTGGCGCGTTCGGGCCTCGCCGTCATCCTCATCTCCTCCGATCTTCCCGAAGTGCTCGCCATGAGCGACCGCGTCCTCGTCATGCGCGAAGGAACGCCGACCGGACTGTTCGAGAGGGCCGAAGCTACCCAAGAGCGGGTCATGACCGCGGCCATCGGTGTCGCATGACCACGACAACCGACCGCGAGCCCGCGCAACGACCCGCGCAACCGTCGCGCCGGGGCGCCGGCGCACTCCGTCCCGAACGGGTGAAGGAGCTGTCGCTCGTCGGCGTCATCATCGTAACGCTGGTCGTGTTCAGCTTCCTCGCCGACGACTACTTCAGCGGTCGTTTCTTCAACCGCGTGACAACCAGCGTCGCCATCACCGCCATCCTGGCGGTGGCGCAGACACTCGTGATCATCACGCGCAATATCGATCTCTCGGTCGGGTCGATCGTCGGCGTAACCGCCTATCTCACGGGCGAGTTCGTAGCCGACCATCCGTCGACGCCCGCGGTGATCGCGATAGGGATGGCCGTTGGCATCGGGGCGTTGCTCGGCGCGTTCAACGGCTTCCTTGTCGCATTTGGCCGCGTCCCGGCCATCATCGTGACGCTCGGCACGCTCGCCATCTATCGCAGTTGGTTGGTCTCCCACGCGGAAGCGCGCACGATCACCGCCGACTCGCTGCCCAACTGGATCGTCGACCTCCCGACCAAGAACATGTTCGCGGTCGGCAGCTTCGACATCCGAGTTGCCTTTGCGATCGTCGTCGGCGTGGTGATCGTCTTCCAGCTCGCGATGCAGTGGTTGCGCTGGGGGCGACGGCTGTACGCGATCGGCTCGAATCCGGAAGCCGCAACCCAGGCCGGTCTGCCGACGAAGCGGCTCGTGTTCAGCGCGTTCGTCGCGTGCGGCGCACTCTCGGGCCTCGCGGGCTTCCTCTTCCTCGCCCGCTTCGGAACGATCACTGTCGTGGCGGGGCAGGGGCTCGAGCTGGACTCAGTTGCGGCCGCGGTCGTCGGCGGCGTGAGCGTGCTCGGGGGGTCGGGCACGCTGTTCGGCGCGTTCCTCGGTGCGGTGCTCATCGACTTGCTCGACCAGAGCTTGGTGCGCGTCGAACAGGTGAGCGAGTTCTGGCGCAACGCCATTCTCGGCGTGCTGATCCTCGCCGCGGTGATCGCCGACGTAATGATCGGATCACGCTTCCGGCGCCGCTGGTCGGCCGAATCGAGGCCGAGTACCAAGCTCGACGAGAGCGAGGTGCGCGATGCCTGAGTGGGCGCGGTCGCGCACGTGGGAGCTGCTGCTCGCCGTGATCCTCGTCGCGACGATCGTCTACAACGCGACGCAATCGGACGTATACCTCGACGTCGACAACTTCGTGAACCTATTCAGGTTGTCGATCGAGAAAGTGATCATCGCCGTCATCATGACCTTCGTCATCATCAACGGGGAGATCGATTTGTCGGTCGCGTCCGTGATGGCGCTCTCGGCGTGCACGCTCGCGGCAACATACGACGCGGGCGTACCGTTCGGCCTGGCGATCGTCATCGCACTGTTCGCGGCCGCGACCGCCGGCTTCCTGCAGGGCGCGGTGATCGCCCAGACCCGCATCTCGTCGCTGATCGTGACCCTCGCGGGGTTGATCGGTTTTCGCGGCGTCGCGCGCATCCTGTTGGAAGACCGATCCGTCGGAAACTTCCCGAGCTGGTTCGAAGACATCGGTCGCAACGACTTCCTCGGCCCGATGCCGTTCGCACTCGTGCTGGCGATCGTTATGTTCGTGGTCGGCGGGATCGTCCTCCACCGGTCCGCATTCGGGCGCAAGGTATACGTGATTGGCGACAACGCCGAGGTGGCCCGGTTTTCGGGCATCAATGTCGCGCGGATGAAGGTTCTACTGTTCACGACTTCTGGTCTCGTCGCAGGTCTCGCGGGAGTGCTCTTCGCGGCGCGGTTGGGTTCGGTGCGCGCCAACGTCGGCGAAGGATTCGAACTCGACATCATCACGATGGTCTTGCTGGGCGGGGTGAGTATCTTCGGCGGCTCCGGCAGCATGGTCGGCGTCGGACTTGCCGTGTGCATCGTCTTGAACCTGCGCAACGGTCTCGGGCTCGCGAATGTCGAGGCGAACACGCAGACCGGCATCATCGGCGCGCTGCTCATCGTGTCCGTGCTGGTCCAGAACGCGCTTGATCGCCTGCCGATTCGTCGCCGCGAGGCCGCCACATGATCTCGGCCCGTCGCACTTCCGCGACGCGCCAAAACGACCTTCGTCGGGGGGACCGCGAGGGAGAGAAGGAGACAAAAGGATGAGACGACACAGGCTGTTGGCCGTGTTCCTGAGCCTCGCACTCGTCGGCGTCGCCGCGTGCGGCGGGGACGATGACGACGACGACGCGGCGTCGAGTGACGACACGACGGAGGAGACCGAGGCCCCGGCGTCGGGCGAAGCTGTCACCATCGAAGGCGGCGACGACATTGCGACGATCCTGCTCCCGAAGTGTGCGGGGATCGCCGTGTTCGACCAAGCCAACGAAGGCTCGCAGGAAGCCGCGGCCGAACTCGGAGCGTCCGATCCCGAGTTCCTCGCCCCGGCTACGTGCGAAGACCCGACAGGACAGATCGAGACGATGACCAACGCCGCGACGCAGGGCGTAGACGCGGTCATGATCTCGAACAATGCTGGCGAGCAGATCCAGTCCGGAGTCGACGCCGCGACCGAAGCGGGTGTCGCGGTCGTGAGCTGGGACTCGCCGATTCCTTCCGGTGAGGGTGAGAGCTTGTTCGTGGCGCAGGTCGACTTCGACGAGACCGGCGTCGTGATGGCTGACATGGCGCTCGAGATCCTCGGCGAAGACGGCGGTCAGTTCGCCATCTTGTCGGCATCTCCCGACGCGACGAACCAGAACACGTGGATCGCCGCAATGGAGACCGCGCTCGAGGACGAGAAGTACGCGAACCTCGAACTCGTCGACACCGTGTACGGCAACGACGACGCCGACGAGTCGTACAACCAGGCGCTCGCGCTGGTCGACTCGCACCCCGAGCTCGAGCTGATCATGGCTCCGACGACCGTGGGCATCGCCGCCGCCGGGAAGGCGATGACCGACGAAGGCCTGTGCGAGACCGTGAAGGTGTCGGGTCTCGGGTTGCCGGCCGAGATGAAGGAGTACACCGAGAGCGGGTGTGCACCGCAGTTCGCGCTGTGGAGCTTCGTCGACCTCGGCTACCTCACGTACTACGCCACCTACGGCATCGTCAGTGGACAGATCGAAGCCGCCGAAGGCACGACGTTCACTGCCGGCCGCATGGGCGAGTACAGGATCGAGAAGGACCCGACGCGCGATAACGGACTGCGCATCATCATGGGACCTTTCAGCATCTACAACATCGACAACATCGACGAGTGACCTCCCCCGGGATGCTCGAGCGGGTCAGGCGTCACTCGCCCTGGCCCGCTCGGGCACCGAGTGGTTGCACCGTGGCACCCGAGGAGGTCGTCGTTCGGTGAACCGGTTCGGCTTCACGCTCAAGGTCCGGCCCGACCGGATGGACGAGTACCGGCGCCGGCACGCGGCGGTGTGGCCCGACATGCTCGATGCGCTGCGTCGCGCGGGCTGGCACAACTACTCGCTGTTCCTGCGCGAGGACGGCACCCTCTTCGGATACGGCGAGACCCCGGGCACGCTCGCCGACGCCATCGCGGCGATGGCGACGGAGCCCGTCAACGACCGGTGGCAGGCGGAGATGGCACCCTTCTTCGACGGGGAAGGGCGGCCGGCCGACCAGATGATGCAGGCGCTCGACGAGGTCTTCCACCTCGACTGAGGCCGGCCTGCGACCCGTTGGTAGAAAGTGTTTGTTCGATAGGCTTGGAACATCCCGGCGGAGTCCGAGGGACGAGGGAAGTCGGTGGACGCAGCGGTATCGTCCGAAGTCGAGGCGCTCCTCGAGCGATCGCACTCCCTGGGCGCCGACCCGCGAGTCACGAACTACGGCGGAGGCAACACCTCCTGCGTCGCTGCGCTGACGGATCCCGTGACGGGCGCCGTCACCGACGTCCTCTTCGTGAAGGGCTCGGGCGGCGACCTCGGCACCCTCACCCTCGAAGGTCTCGCCACGCTGCAGGTCGACCGCGTGCGCGCGCTGCGAGATGTGTACCGGGGCGTCGAGCACGAAGACGAAATGGTCGCGGCCTTCGATCACTGCCGCTGGGGCACCGGCGGCGCCGCACCATCGATCGACACGGCGATGCACGCCCTGGTCGACGCGCGCCACGTCGACCATCTGCA
>JBEVDP010000430.1:0-5565 GCA_040513235.1 Acidimicrobiia bacterium
GCGAAGCTCGACAGCACCTGCGTGCGGTTCTCGAGGTCGATGCCGGCTTGCAGGCTCCCGATCTCCAACTGGCTCCACATGACCTCCTTGGTCATGCGGACGCCGAACGGGCTGTTGCCGACGATGAGTTCCGCCGTCTCCAGTGCGGCGTCGACGACTGCGCCGTCGGGCACGACGCGCGTAACGAGCCCGATGCGGTCGGCTTCGGTCGCGTCGATGAGGCGTCCGGTCAGGAGCAGTTCGAACGCGCGCGACGCACCGATCAAGCGGGGCAGCATCCACGACACGCCGATGTCGCAGCCCGAGAGCCCGACGCGGATGAAGGCGACGTTGAAGCGCGCACTTGCCGCAGCGATGCGCACGTCACTCGCCAGCGCAAGCGCGAGCCCGCCACCTGACGCGGGCCCGTTGACCGCGGCGATGATCGGCTGCGGGATCGACCGCATCTTCGGCACCAGGCCCGCGATCATCTTCTGCACCGTCATGCCCGCCTGCGCGCGCCCCAAGCCCGCGGCGCTCGGCGGCGACGCCCCATCGGTGAGGTCGAGGCCGGCGCAGAATCCTCGGCCCGATCCGGTGAGCAGGATCACCCGGCAGCTGCGGTCGGCCGACACTTCGTCGAGCGCGTCGTAGAGGCCGGCAACCAGCGCGTGATTCATCGCGTTGAGTCGCTCGGGCCGGTTCAGGGTCAACTGCGTGATGCCCGGCCGCACCGGTTCGATCACGACGGCGTTTGACACTCGATCCTCCTCGTCTAGCCGGCGCGCCGCTGGGCGAGCTTGTCGACACGCCGGGCCAAGCCTGCCGATCCGAAGCGTTCGCACCATGCCGGGAACTCGGCCGTCGGCCCGGTCCAGAGCCACTCGTCGACCGTGCCGACCTCGGCGTCAGTCCGCAGCGTCGCGAGCACCTTGAACAGATTCGCGACCTCGCGCCCGGTGGCGAGCGTGGCGGCCAGCCGCTCGGCGCCGCGCACCCCCGGCACCTCCCACGCGCGTGCATCGTCGGGAATCGCTTCCAGCTGGCCGTAACGGCTCAGCACCGCGGCCGCAGTCTTCGCGCCCCAGCCCGGGAGACCGGGGAAGCCGTCGGCGCTGTCGCCGACCAGCGCGAGCCAGTCGGCGATTGCGGACGGCGGGACTCCGAACTTGGCCCGCACCGCGTCGGCGTCCAGCACGACTTCGCGACGGCGGTCGAGTTGCACGACCTTCCCGCCGACGCATTGCCCGAGATCCTTGTCAGGAGTGCAGATCAACACCTGCTCGACGCGCGCATCCTCGGCGGCGACCCGCGCCGCGCTCGCGAGCGCGTCGTCGGCTTCGAGTTCGACCATCGCCCACACCGTCACCCCCAGCGCGCCGAGCGCGTCCTCGAGGAGCGGAAACTGCGCGACCAGCAGCGGGTCGATGCCTGTGCCGTCCTTGTAGCCGGGCCACAGGTCGTTGCGAAACGACTCGATCACATGGTCGGTCGCCACGCCGACGTGCGTCGCGCCACCTTCCATCATGCCGACGATGGACGTGACGACCGCGCGCGTCCCGCCGACCTCGACGCCGTCGGGATCGAGGTGCCCCGGCCGCGGCGCGAGGTACTGGCGGAACAGCTCATAGGTGCCGTCGACGAGGTGAACCTGCACGCCCGGAGTGTTACACGCCCGGCCCGGCAGCGTCGCCCGATCGTCGGGGCCGGCGCGCTCTCGCCTTCTCGGTCGCGGCGCGCGACACCGTGTCGGAGACGTTGTCGCCGAGGGCGCGTTCCGCGATCCGCCCGTTGCAGCTACACGTGCCCGGCGTCGCCCACTCTCGTACCCGGCTGTACCCCCAGGAGCTCGAGACCCAGATCCGGCGCTGCGAGTGCCTGGCTCGTAAGCGCGTCCGCCGGGACGCGCAGCTCGAGGACGAGCCACTGCACGGTGCTGAACACGAGTACCGCGCCCGCGACGTGGAAGCCGACGAGCAGCTCGGGGATCGCGTTGAAGTACTGCACATAGCCGAGTGTGCCCTGGGCGATCATCGCGGCGAGCGCGACGGATGCCGTCGTGAGCGCGCGACGCGGGGCGTTGGCGTGTACAAGCAACACGACGAGTGTGAGCACCAGCGCAACGAGGACGTCGACCGAGACTGCGTGCACGCGCGCGATGTCGTCGATTTGCCACGACAAACGACGCGCTTCCTCGTCGCCGCCGTGCGGCCCGGCCGCAGTGACGAGCGTGCCCGCCACGAGCACCCAGATCGTCACGACGTAAACGGCGCGGGCGACCCAACGAACGTGATCGGCGACGACCGGCCGGTACGGCCCGGGCGCTTCGCCCGCGCGCTTGTGCATCACGAGTGCGACGCCCACCAGCGCGATGGCGAGGAGGAAATGGCCCATCACGCTCACCCAAGCGAGTTCGACCGTGACTGCGATGCCGCCGACGATCGCATTCCCGAAGAACAGCGCGATCGCCACCCAGCTCAACGCGATGAGGTCCGCGCGCCGCGGCCGGCGCCAGTATGCGAACAGCAGCGCGAGTCCGAGCGGGATCCCGATCGCGCCGGAGAACAGCCGGTTGAGCTGTTCGATCGCTTCGTTCGTGGTGCTCACGCTGACGAAGTCTTCGGGCGAACAGTTCGGCCAATCCGAGCACCCGAGTCCGGAGTCGGTCAGCCGAACCGTGGCGCCGCTGACGATGATCGCGACGACCAGGACGACGTTCACGAGGGTCAGGCGCCGAAACGCGCGCGGCGTGATCTCGGGGGCGCGCATCGCCGGCGAGTCTACGGACGCCGCGCGGTGGGCGACTGATCGACGTCTACGATGCCCTCGATGCCGATGCGGTCCCGCGTGCTCCTGGTGCTCGCGGTCGCAGCTGTAGTCGGTGGCATCGCGCTCCTGTTGGCGATGGAGCGCGACACGACCGACGATGGCGACGGGGCCGCCGGCGAGGTGGCGGTCGACGCGGAACCGGAGACGACGACGGTCCCGACGATGCCCTCGACGACGCTTCCGCCCTCGACGACGACGACCACCATCGGGCGACGCGGGAGCGGGGAGCCAATCACGCTCGCGTTTGCGGGCGACGTGCACTTCGAGGGCGTGTTGGACGACAAGCTCGCGGCTGATCCGAGCGCCGTGCTCGCCCCAGTCGCGCCGATCCTCTCGGCGGCCGATCTCGCGGTGGTGAACCTCGAGACCGCGATCACCGAGCGCGGCGAACCGGCGCCGAAGGAGTTCACGTTCCGCGCCCCGCCGAGCGCGCTTACGGCGCTCGCATCGGCGGGCGTCGATGCCGCAAGCATGGCGAACAACCACGGTCTCGACTATGGGCCGGTCGGCCTCGAGGATTCGCTTGCGGCCGAAGCCGCGTCGGGATTCCCCGTGATCGGGATCGGCCGCAATGCCACCGAAGCGTATGCGCCGTACACCGCGACCGTGAAGGGCCAGCGGATCGCGGTCATCGGCGCCACGCAGGTCCTCGACGACGTCTTGATCGCGGCGTGGACCGCCACCGATACCCAGGCGGGACTGGCCTCGGCGAAGGAAGTCGAACGGCTCGTTGCCGCGGTGACTGCCGCGCGGCCGACCACCGACACCCTCGTGGTGTTCTTGCATTGGGGCATCGAGCGCCAGACGTGCCCGAGCGGCGCGCAGCAACAGCTCGCGCAACAGCTCGTCGACGCAGGTGCCGACATCGTCGTCGGCAGCCACGCGCACCGGCTCCAAGGTGCCGGGCGTCTGGGCCCGGCGTTGATCGGCTACGGCCTCGGGAATTTTGCGTTCTACAGCGCTCCCGGTCCGGGCGCGGAGACCGGGGTGCTCCTCGTGACGGCCACCGGACGTGACATCGACACGTACGAGTGGAAGCCGGCCGTGATCCGTGGTGGCGTCCCGCAACCGCTCGAGGGTGGCGCGGCCGTTGGTGCACTCCAGTCGTGGGACCAGCTGCGCGGTTGCACCGGGCTGTCGCCCTGAGGTCGACTACGCCAGCCGTGCGGACGAGCGGAGGCGAGCCGAAGGCCGGACAGCCGGGAGCGGAGGGAGCCAATGGTGGTGACGCACTACGACGAGTTCAGCCTGTTCCACGAGAACGCCGAGGAGTTCGGCATCCCTTGGCGCGGTGAACCGAAGGTCGCGCGCGTCGCGGTCGACGTTGGTGACGGGCAGACGATCAGCGCCCTGCGATGGGGCGAGGGTTCGCCCGCGCTCGTGCTGTTACACGGCGGGGCGCAGAACGCGCACACGTGGGACACCGTTGCGCTCGTGCTCGACCTCCCGCTCGTGGCGATTGACCTGCCCGGGCACGGCCACTCGTCGCACCGCGAGGATCACGCGTACTGGCCCGCGCAGAACGCGATTGCGGTCGAAACCGCGGTCCGGGAGCTCGCGCCCGACGGCATGCTGCTCGTCGGCATGTCGCTCGGCGGCCTGACCGCCGTCGCGCTCACCGACCGCGCGCCCGATCTCGTACAGGAACTCGTGCTCGTCGACGTCACGCCTGGCGTCAACCGCGAGAAGGCGTCCCAGATCGCCAACTTCATCGACGGACCCGAGTACTTCGAGTCGTTCGACGAGATACTGCAACGGACGATCATGTTCAATCCGACGCGTTCCGAGTCGTCGCTGCGGCGCGGGATCATGCACAACGCGGTCGAGGATTCCGACGGCCGCTGGCGGTGGCGCTATGACTTGCCGCGCCGCGGCAGTGGCGAAGGCGACGACGGTCGCATCATCCCGGGTCTCGACACGCTGTGGGACGCGATCGAACGGAGTCCGATTCCGCTCACGCTGGCGCGCGGTGCGCTCTCCCCCGTCGTCGACGACGCCGACGTCGAAGAACTGTTGCGCCGCCGGCCCGAGGCGCAGGTCGTGGTGTTTGCCGACGCGGGGCACAGCATCCAAGGCGATAAGCCGTTGGAGCTCGCGGCGTTGCTCATGAACATCCGCGGAACGGCACCCGTCGACCGATAAGTCGTGATCGAGCTTGCGCGACGAGGTCGTCGACCGTCGTCACCGTGGCTATCGTTCCGATGTGCTCGCGTCCCTTCCGCCTGCGTTCGCGGCGACGCGCGACGCGTTGCATGCACTGGTCGAGCACGTCATCAGCGCCGCGCGCTACCAAGCCACCGGCCGCATCGGGTTGCGCGTGACGCCCGGGGGATTCGGCACGCCGGTGTTCGACAACCAGCAGGTGCGCCTCGAAGGCGTCGAGCTGGTCCACACGAAAGGTGGACGCGAACGCCGCACGTTCATCACAACGCTGCACGACGCAGCCGATTTCGTCGGGGTTGCTCTCGGCGCGCCCGATGTCTACGAAACGGTTACGCACGTCGATCCCGACGCCCCGCTCCCGATCGACGCGACGAGCGCGGGCGTCCTCGCGGATTGGCTCGCGTTCGGCAATTTGCACCTCGAGGGAGTGCGAGGGACGTTGAGAGCACATGATTGGTCCGAGGTCCAGCTCTGGCCCGAGCACTTCGACCTCGCGACGGATCTCGGTCTCTCCGACGGCACTCGAGCGAACTTGGGCGTTTCGCCGGGCGACGATCTCGTGCTGGATCCCTACGCCTACGTGGCGCCGTGGTC
>JBEVDP010000431.1:0-9690 GCA_040513235.1 Acidimicrobiia bacterium
GTTGGCCAAGGAGATCGCATATCGCTGCGCGTTCGCGGTGGACAGCGCCGTCCTGTACCGCCGATCCGAAGACGACCGCGCCAACCTCGCGCTGATCTCGCACATCGGGGAGGAACTGGCAACGACGCTCGACCTCGACGAGGCCGTCGAACGCGTCGTGCGCGGCCTCGTGCCGACCCTGGCCGACGAGGCGGAGGTCTGGCTCGCGCACGACGACGAACTGCAGATCCGAGCACGTCATCCGAGACGCCCAACCGTTCCGGCGCGTGACGCGTCGGCGTCGATCGCGCGAGCGTTCGGGTCGCGCAATCCGATCGTTGCCGACGAGTTGTTGTGCGTTCCCCTCGTGGGCGTCGACGAGGTCCATGGTGTGCTCGCGCTCACGTACACGACCCCTGGCCGGTGTTACACGGCGGGTGACCTGCCCCTCGCACTCGACATCGCCCGCCGCGCGACCTTCGGTCTCGAACGAGCGCGCGCTTTCGACCAGGAACGGCGCGTTGCCGAAGCGCTGCAGCGCAGCATGCTGCCCGACGAGCTTCCCGACGTCGAAGGCGTCTCGTTCTGCGCGCGGTATCTCCCCGGCGGCGAGATCGACGTTGGCGGCGATTGGTATGACGTCGTCGCGCTCGGCGGGTGCCGCTTCGCCGTGGTCATCGGCGACGTCGCGGGCCACGGCGTCCGCGCGGCAACGGTGATGGGGCAGTTCCGACACGCACTCCGCGCGTTTGCGGCCGAGGGGTACGCGCCCGCCGGCGTCGTCGCGCGGCTGAATCGTTTCGCGTTCGAGCAAGGGCCCGTCGACATGGCGACGCTGTGCTACGGCGTGCTCGACGTCGCCGCGGCGACGCTCGAATATGCCTCAGCTGGTCACCTGCCTCTGCTCTTGGCTTACCCCGACCACGCACTCGAGTTCACCGGCGGCCCGCACGCTCCGCCGATCGGCGTCAATCCCGACAGCGAATACGAGGCAACAACGTTGAAGCTCGAACCGGGAACGACCGTTGTCTTCTATACCGACGGTCTCGTCGAGCGGCGGGGCGAGTCGCTCGATCGCGGCCTCGATCGGTTGGCCGACGAAGTGCGGTACGCCGCGCTCGAGCTCGACCAGTTGTGCGACGGGCTCCTCACGAACCTGCTCGAGACGGATCGACCCCGTGACGACGTGGCGGTGCTAGGCGTGCGGTTCCTCGGCGCGCGCGCACCCATTCACCTGCGCCGGCCGGCGCGCGCGACCGAGCTCGCGCCGATGCGCCGGCACTTGAGTGCCTGGCTCGAAGCTGCCGGGGTCCCGACCGCGGACATCCCCGACATCGCCGTCGCGGTCACCGAAGCGGCCACGAACGCGATCGAGCACGCCTATGTCCACGGTCCCGGCTGGTTCGAGGTGGTCGCCGACGTCTCCGGTGAGGTGCTGACGGTGCGGGTGCGCGACATGGGTCAGTGGCGGCCGAAGGTCCGGGGGACCGGGGGGCGGGGCCTGGACCTGATCGCCCGGCTCATGGACCGGTTCGAGGTCCGGCGAGACAACGGCGGCACCGAAGTATGGATGCAACACGATCTCGTTGGGGATAGAGATGCAGTATGAAGGACAGAGGACGGTTGTGGGGTGTGGAGCAGTGAGCGGCGCGGCCGGCCTGGTGCAGGTTCAGGTGCGCGACGACGACTCGGTCCCGGTCTGTGAGGTCCGGGGCGAGATCGACGCGTCGAACGTCGACTCAGTGCTCGACCGCCTCGTCGAGAGTGTTCCGAACGATGCCTCCGGCCTCGTGCTCGACCTGTCGCGCACGACGTACCTGGACAGTGCGGGCGTCCGGATCTTGTTCGAGCTCGCCCGCCGGATGCGCGCGCGCCGTCAGGAGTTGCGCATCGCGGTCCCGCAAGACGGCATCGTTCGGCGCGTCCTCGTCCTCACGGCTGTGGCCGACGTGGTGCCACTCCACGAGGACGCGGCCTCCGCGGCCGAAGCACTGCGGCGTCGCTTGTAGCGTTTAGGCGGTCTCGGTCGCGAAGTGGTCGGTGAGGCCGGTGATCTCGAGCAGGCGCGTGACCGGTTCGCTCGGCGTGCGCAGCGTCAGCGAACCGTGATGATCCTGCAGCTTGCGCTGCGCGGTGAGAATCGCCCGCAGGCCCGACGAGTCGAGGAACGCGGTCTCCGAGAGGTTCAACACGATGCCGGTGACGGCGTCGTCCATCAGCCGCGCGATCTCGGCTTCGAGCGCGGGCGCCGTGTACGCATCGAGCTCGCCTTTGATCGCAACGACCGTTCGTTCACCCTCGGGCTCTGCCGTCAGCACGAGCACCGGGCCCACCACTTCGTCCACCCGCACCAGCCTCCCGGGTTGCTTGCTCCGATGTGAAGCGCGACGGCCACGGTACCCCGATCACCCGGACGATGAAACCGGACGTTTCCCGACACGCCGGGCGGGGCAGCACGCTGGCATGGCAGAACTCTCAGTGCTCGAGATGGTCGGCCGGCTGCTGCTCGCGGCATTGCTCGGTGCGTGCATCGGCGGCGAACGCGAGATCGACGGGCAGGACGCAGGGCTGCGAACCCATCTCATGCTCGCGCTCGGCGCCGCGCTCTTCGGGTTGATCTCGGTCGGCGCGTGGGACGACTTCTACGCGTCGCGCGCCAGCACGAACTACCAGATCGACGTGACGCGCGTCGCGTCCTATGTCGCGGCCGGCATCGGCTTCATCGGCGCGGGGACGATTGTCAAGCAAGCGGGAGGCGTGCGTGGCCTCACGACTGCGGCCTCGTTGTGGGTCGTCGCCGCGGTCGGGTTGTCCTGCGGCGTCGGCTTCTGGATACCGGCGGCGACGGCGACGGCAGTCGCGCTGGTGTCGCTCGTCGCGCTGCGGCCGGTGCGCGCCGTCGCGCGCCGGGCCGGCGCACATCGGGCGGGAACGATTGTCGTCGAAGCACGCGACGAGCGGGCAGTGGTGCCGATCGTCGAGATGTTGCACGGTGACTCGCCCCTCACGCCCGCGCAGGTGCGCGCGGGGCCGGCCCAGAGCGGACCCGGATACGAGATCGTCGTGGAGTATCCGGCCAACGTCGATCCGGTCACCCTCGGTCGGGCCGCAGAACAGCTCGCCGGTCTCGACGAGGTCGCGTCCGTGCACGTAGTCCGATAGTGACTTACGCGATGTTGACGACGGGCGCGCGGGGCGATTGGTCGCCGGCAGTGTCGGTCGGGCGGTGCCGCCGTACTTCGACGAGCTCGTCGCGAACGCGCGCGTCATAGACGTACTGCGGCCGAACGGCCGGGCCCCGAGCGACGGAGCCGTCTTCGAGGCAGAAGCGGCTGCCGTGCCATGGGCACTCGATCGTTCCGCCCCGCACCTGGCCCTCGTCGAGCGGCCCACCTGCGTGCGAGCACACCGCGGCGAGCGCATAGACCCGACCGAGATCGCGCACGAGCATGACGCGCACGCCATCGATCTCGACTCCGAGCGGCTGACCGTCGAGCAACTCGGCAGTACGGCAGGCCACCTGCCAACCGGCGCCCTCGAGGATGGGAACGTCGACGTCGACGCCTTCTCGGCGCGCGAACACCAAGTGGCCGCCGAGGTATCCGCCGACGCCGACGGCCGCGAGGCCGATCAGGCTCAGCAGCGCTCCGCGCTTGTGGTGGCCCTTGCCGCGCGCCGACCACGACGCGACCTGGAAAAGGAGGCCGACGGAGTTGCTCGCGGCGTGGACGACGCCTACGCGACGCGACTCGCCCTGCATGTCGACCCCGTCGGAATGGCGGGGCGCGGCCGTCGGCACCGCGGCCACGATGCCGACCCCGATCAAGCGGCGGGCGGCCCGACGCGACTTCCGACCGCCGAGGAGGTCGAGAAGTGTCGCGCTCGTCCAGGTGCCGATCGGGATGTCGGTCAGGACCGGATGGAGGCGGTGGCCGAGCGGCGCGCCGGAGAGCAGGCGCTTGGCCGTGTCCGTGCGGGTCAGGCGGCGCGCGATCGGTTCCAGTATCGCCGATGGCGCGTCGAGCACGCCCGCCTGTTCGATGCGGGCGACTGCGTCGTGCATTTGGGTCGGGATACTTCCCATGGGACCCTCCGTCGCGTTCGATTCTCGCGATTGTTTCTCTGCCGTTCTTTTCTCCGCGACGTGTTCCCGTTCTGTCGCTGCGGGAAACGGTTATGACTGGAGAGACGCGAGGGCGTCGGAGAGTTCGCCGTGCACCGGAACGGACGTGTTCGACAGATCGATCTCGCCGCGGACGCTGAGGACCGCGCCTTCAGGTCGGTTGTCGACGAAAACGTCCGCCAGCGGCACGCAGGGCACGCTAGCGGTAGGTCCAGTCCGGTTGTTTCCGAGCCTGTTTTGTGTCGTAAGTGAACGCGCTGTCCACGAAATCGACCAGCTTCGGCACCACGAGGTCGTGCCGGAGACCGCACCGTTGTTCCTGGTGAGCGACGATGTCCTCGGGGAATCGGCGCAAGACACTCGACACCATCTGCTGCTCCTCGGTGCCGAGGTAGCAGCGGTTGCCGTCGGTCACGGTCTCCAGCGCGCGCTGGATGATCGCCAGTTGATCCGCCGCGCCGGCGGACTCGATCTGTTCGAGCGCTTCGGTGATCTCACCCGACTGGAGCTTGCACGGCGGACATTGCCCGCACGACTCGACGTACAGGAAGCGCGAGAACAAGCGCGCGACCGCGAGCGCACAGGTCTCGTCGTCGTAGACGATGAAGCCGGCCGAGCCGAGACCACCGCCCGCGGCCGCCAGCGATTCGTAGTCGGCTGGCGTGTCGAGGCGCACGTTGTCGAGGACCGCGTTGGCGACACCGGAGCACACCATCTTCACCGGCCGGCCACTCGCGGTGCCGCCGCCGTAGTCGTCGATCAACGTGCGCAGCGGGATGCCGAGCGGCAACTCCCACACGCCGGGTTGCGCGATGTCGCCGCACAACGTGAAGACAGTCGTTCCGGGCGAGTGTTCGGTGCCGACGGCGCGGAACTCGTCAGCGCCGTGGGTGAAGATCCACGTGACGTGCGCGAGCGTTTCGACGTTGTTTACGAGCGTCGGGTTGGCGCGGTCGCCGCGCGGCTCGCCGGGTTCGGCCTCCGTTGCCTGCCACCCGAGTTGCGGCGCGGTCGCAAAGAGGCCGTGCTGGAACGGCGGCAGGATGCGCGGCAGCGGATCGTTTCCCTCGATGACTTCGAGCAGTGCCTTCTCTTCGCCGAAGAGATACTCGTCGGGACCGCGCGCGATGGTGACGTCGAGCCCTTCGAGAAGCTGCGCGTCGGCCATCTCACGCACTGCGCGTTCGACCGCGTCGCACTCGGCACCGAACGACGCTTTGACCCCGATGTAGATGTCGTGCGCGCCGACAGTCGTCGCCGCGATTACCGCGCCCATGACGACGGAGTACGGATCTCGGCGCAGGATCGTCCGGTCTTTGAACGTGCCCGGTTCGCCCTCGGCACCGTTCACGACGACGAACGTGCGCGTGCCCCGTGCGTCGCGGACCGTTGCCCACTTGCGCGCGGTCGGAAACCCGCCGCCGCCTCGGCCGCGCAGTCCGGCCCGTTCGAGTTCGGCGATCGTGGCGGCCGGGCCGAGTTGGTTGGCTCGCACGAGCGCTTCCAGCCCGCCGCGGTCGGCGAAGGCGTCGAGTGTGGTGAGGGGTTCAGTGGGCAGGACGCGTTCGGTCATTCCCGCACCACTTCCTCGGGATCCTTGTCGGTGCGGTAGCCGAGGAACACCGGGGCGCGGATACCGCCCGCCGCGGTCCAGTTGGCGAACTTCACGTCGACGACGAGCACGGGCTCGACCCAGCGCGCGCCCTTCGGAACAGAGCCTTTGGTGAACGGGCTCGTGTCGCGCGCGCACCGCTCGAAGAGACGCTCGAGTTCGGCAAGGTCTCGCTGGCGTAGCCCACTTCCGACGCGCGCCGCGTAGCAAAGGACGCCGTCGTCGTAGTAGCCGATCAGCAACGAACCGATGCTGCCGGAGCGACCCTTCTCGCCGGGCATCCATCCGCCGACGACGAACTCCTGGCGCGTCGTGTTCTTCAATTTCAACCACGAGCGCGAGCGGCGGCCGGGTTCGTACGGGCTGTCGAGCCGTTTGGCGACGACGCCTTCGAGACCGAACCGTTCGCTCACATCTCGGGTTGCCGCGCCGTCGCCGACCTCGTGCGGCGGCGTCTGCCACGACGAGCCGGTGAGGCCGAGGCCGAGCAGCTGCGCGCGCCGTTCCTCGTACGGCTCGCTCATCAGCGAATGGCCGTCGAGCCACAGCAGATCGAACAGCACGTACACGACGGGCACTTCTTGGGCCATCTTGCGAATCGCGTTCGCGCCGTCGACGTGCATGCGGCGTTGAAAGAGCTCGAAGCTGGGGCGGCCATCGTCGTCGAACGCGACGATCTCACCGTCGAGCACCGCATCGCGCGCCCCGAGCTCGACGCCGACTTGGCGCAACTCCGGGTACCGGTGGCTGATGTCGCGTCCGTTGCGGGTGAAGAGGCGGATGCGGCCGCCGTCGGCGTAGCCGAGTGCGCGGATACCGTCCCACTTGAGTTCCCACGCCCAGCCCTCGCCGCGCGGTGGGGTGGTCGCGAGCGTGGCTGCCATCGGTCGAAGCCCTTCGGGCGCGACCGCACGGTCGGGATCTTCGGGCGGGTCCATCCGGTGGATCATCCAGTTCTTGTCCTTGGTGCGGAACAGCACGTAGCGGCCGCGCACGCGTTCGCCGTGGAAGCTGATCTGCACTTCGTCGGGCTCGAACTTGTGGGTCTCGTAGGTGCCCGTATCCCACACCCGCATCGTCCCCGCGCCGTACTCGCCGACCGGGATCTCGCCCGCGAACGTGAGGTACTCGAGCGGGTGGTCCTCGGTCTGGACCGCGAGGTGGTTCTTCTTCGGATCGGGCGGGATGCCCTTCGGCACGGCCCAGGAGACGAGGACGCCCTCACGTTCGAGACGCAGATCCCAGTGCAGGGCCCGGGCCCGGTGTTCCTGGACCACGAAGCGGGGTTGTATCTCTGGATCGGGTGTCGGCGTTTCGCCGGCCGGTTCCGGGGTAGACGCGAAGTCACGTTTGGCTTTGTACGTCGCGAGCGGATCGGTGCCGGACGCCTGTCGTTGCGCCACGGAGGCACCGTACCCATCGGGTTCGCTCGGCTCCCGGCGGACTCTGAGTCCGGCTGGAAGCCGTTGGGAAGAAAGTTCGGAAGTTTTTTCTCCTGAGCGGGTTTGTGGTTGATGAGGCGCGGGTAGCGCCTCGTTGGGTCCGGGGCGCCGCCCCCCGCACGGCGTGCTCGGACCCCCTGCAGCACCGGTAAGGGAACGCCAGGGATAGCCGCCCGGCCCTGGCGTTCCCGCCGGTCTTTTTTTGTTCCCGGCCCGTTTTGTTTCCCGGCCCGTTTGGGATCCCGCCGGTTAGCTTCGTCCCCCTCAGCGGGCGATGAGCAGGACCGGGACGGCGAGCAGCACGAGCACAAAGCCGGCAAGCCGTTTGTGCGACACCAGAATCCAGTTGGCGGTGCCGAGGCAGACGCGGCGAACCAACGGATAGAAGAACGTCAGCAGCGTCAGCGTCCACACCGTGACCGAGATCGTGACCGCGACGACCACGCGCACACCGTCTTGGTTGCCGAGCAAGATCGCGGCGACGAGCGTGTCGACGAGCGTCGTGATGTTCGCGCCCGCGATGTAGGGGAGCGTGTTTGCGCGCCGCAGGTAGCCCTTGGCAACGAGCGGTACGAGCACTACCAGCGCGACCGACACCGAAAGTGTGAGCAGGCAGACGACGCAGCCGAGCAAGAACATCGGCCACTTGCGCGCGTACCACGCGTCGGGATGGTGCTCGAGTTGCTCGCCGCCGATGGTCGGCAACACCTTGTCGAACATCGCGAAGCCGGCGAGGAGCACGCCGAGCCCGATCGGGAACAGCGACCAGCCGGGCAAGAAGTCTTTGCCGAGATCGACCGCCCAGCCGAAGGCGGCGTCGGTCGCTGACGTGATGCCCGGCGACGTGCCGATGTCGAGGTTGTCGAACACGCCGCCTTCGAGGAGGAAGTAGCCGATGATCGCGCCCGGCACGTACACGATCATCGTCATCAGCAGCGACAGGATCCCGATCGAGATCGGCGCGCGCCGCCCCGCCGCGCCGGTGTTGCGGATCGCGTAGGCGGTGCCGACGACGAGGACGACGAACGCGGCGCCGAGCCGCGATCCGGTCAGCATCGTGAACGATTGCGTCCGGTCGATTGCGCCGCCGTCGAGCAGCGAGAGCGCCGACGCGGCAATGGGCGAGCCCGAGAGCACGAGGCACGCGCCGAGCCAGCCGAGGCCGAGGGTGCTCCACGCGTTGTCGGTGAAGATCGAGCCTTCGAGGGTCGGCACAAGGGCTTGCGCGCCCGCTTTCATGAACCCGAGCGCGGTGACGAAGAGCCCGAACCCGATGACGAAGTAGACGACGCGCAGCTGGATCGAGATGCGCTTCTCGGGCGTGACGACGACGTCTTCGTCGGGGAGTTCCCGCCCCTCGACGTGTACGACGTGGGGCTCGGTATCGGGAGGTTCCGAGTTCACCCGAGTTTGTCTATCAGAGAGGTCGGGATGGGTAGCGATGAGTGCGGTGAGCGCGCACCGTCTACCGATGAGGCGAGAGGAGCGACCTGATGACCGATGTGAAACCGGAAACCAGTCTTGATGCCCGCTTCAGCGACAGCGGTGCTTCCGCGACCGCGTGGGCGGACGCCAAGGCTGCGCTCGAAGCCGCGCAGCTTGCGTGGGTGGTGAGCGTGCGGACCGACGGCAGGCCGCACGTGACCCCGCTGGTGGCGGTGTGGCTCGACGGCGCGCTGTACTTCTGCACCGGGCCGGGTGAACAGAAAACGAAAAACCTCGAGCGGAACCCGCGTTGCACGCTCATGACGGGCTGCAATGCCTGGGACGAAGGACTCGATGTTGTCGTCGAAGGCTCGGCCGTGCGGGTGACCGACGAGGTGCTGCTCCAACGACTGGCGGACGAGTGGGCAAAGAAGTGGGAAGGCCAGTGGCGTTTCGAGGTGCAAGACGGGATGTTCGCGGGCGAAGGAAACGAGGCATACGTGTTCGAGGTCGCGCCGGTGACTGCGTTCGGGTATGGCAAGGGCAAGAGCTTCAGCCAGACACGATGGCGCTTCCGACATGAGTGAGCGGACAAGCATGAGTGAGCGTCACGGGGCCGGTATCCGGCGGAGTAGCGAGAGGGGCCTGAGTGGCCCGGCCCGCAGGGCCAGGAGCGGACAAGCATGACCGATCCCGCCGAAGAGCTCGCCGACCTCCCGCCGGAAGCGTTCGTCGCGGCGCGCAACGCGCTCGTGAAACGGCTCAAGGCCGAGGGCGACTCGGCCGCGGCCGCGGCGGTGAAGGAGTTGCGCAAGCCGACGGTCGCGCAGTGGGTTGCAGCCCAGGTTCGCCGCCATAGCGGCGAGCAGGTCGACGCGCTGCGGGATGCGGTGCGTGAGGTCGCAACTGCACAGGAAGCGGCGATCACGAGCGGCGACCGTGATGCGCTGCGGTCGGCGTCGGCGCATCGGCGCGACGCGGTCGAAGCGCTGCGGGCTGTCGTCGACGACGTGCTCGCGCGCAACAGCCGGCCCGCGAACCTGCGCGACGACGTCGTGAGCTCGCTCGAGTCAGAGGTGATGGCCGAGATCGCGTCGGGAACCTTTGGC
>JBEVDP010000432.1:0-3986 GCA_040513235.1 Acidimicrobiia bacterium
CGGGCACGGCGAGATCGTGGCGCATGCTGTCGAAGCCGCCCGTTGAGATCGTCACGACCACGTAGTCGGCACCCTCGAGCGCGGCGCGCTGATCAGTCGTGGTCGTCACGCGCATCGGCACACCGGCGCGCGCAACGAGGTGGCGGGCGAGGTCGCCCATGTCGGCGAGGGGCGCGGCGGAGATGTCTTCGAGCACCAACTCCGCTTCTGCGAGCGCAGGTGTGTTCACCAGGTCACAGACGAGCTTCGGAACCCACTGGAAGCTCCCGCCCCCAATCACCACGATCCGCGGCGCCACGGACCGAATCTACGTCAGCGATCGAGGCCGAGTCGTCGGGCCGCGGCCGCGGCTTCGCCGCGGTTTGTCACCTGGAGCTTGGTGAGGATGTTCGAGACATGGACGCTCGCCGTCTTGGCCGAGATGTACAGCCGCTCTGCGATCTGGCGGTTGGTGGCGCCTTCGGCAACGAGGAGGAGCACTTCGAGCTCGCGTGGCGTGAGACTCAGCGCCGTCGGGGTCGAAGGCCGCGCGATCTCGATGCCGAGATCGAGCCGGCCCCGGCGCGCGAGCGCCGCGACGTTGTCGCGCAGCCACACGAAGCCCATGTTGTGTGCGAGCTCATACGCCACACGCGCCGCCGTCCCCGCGGCGTCGGTGTCGTGGCCGTCGAGAAGGTGCGCTTCCGCTTCACGGAACCGTGCGTACGCCACATGCGGGAGCCGTGAACCGACTTCCCACAGTTCCGCGACAGCGCGCCACGCACCCGCGTCATCCCGGTGCTCCTCGGCTGCGAGCTGCGCGACGATCGGCACGACATCCGCCGGCTCGCCGCCGTCCCATCGTTGCGCGGCAATCCAGGCGTCGAGCCGGGCGCGCAGACCCGCCAGCAGACTCGCATCCGTCGTCGCGGCGCCGGCAACCGCCAGGAGCCGCGGCCCGGCATCCGAGCACGCGCTGAGACCCCGACGTGGCTGGTCGACCGCGGCGAGGACGGCATCCGTTGCCGCAGACGTGTTCCCGGCCCACAAATGCAGGCGCGCTTCGACCAACGCCAGCGACAGCGCCCGTTCGTCTTCGAAGACGATGCCCAGTGCAGCTCGCCCGCGGGCAACGCGAATGCGCGCATCGTCGTAGGCAGCGCGCCCGGCGAGGAGAAGCGCCCATTCCTCATGGCAGCGCACGACGTCGATGTTCATGAGGTCGACCGCCTCGGCATCGCGGAGTTGCTCCTCCATCTCGTCCCACCGACCGAGCTCCCAGAGCGACGACGCCGCAACGAGGCGGAGCCAGGTACCGAACAGGCGGTCGAAGCCGCGTTCGCGTGCGTCCTGCGCCCCAGCCGCGGCGAGCGTCACGGCTTCTTCGTGACGACCCGCGGTGTGAAGCACCGCCCCTTGGTTCACCGCGGCCCGGGCGAGGTCGCCCCACGCCTCGTTGGCCACGGCGAGGTCGCGGGCCCGACCCAACTCGTCGAGGCCGGCCTCGACCATTCCCAGGTTCGCCAGCGCACTCCCGAGCGAGTTGCGGGCATGACCCTCGAGGGTCGGCGCGCCGACGACGCGCGCCACCGCGATCGCTTCCTCGCATGCCGCGACGGCTTCTCGGTTCGCGCCCGAGACCATCAGGTGTTGCCCGAGTGTCGCGAGTACCTGGGCGCGTGCCTCGGTCGGCGGTTCGGCGGGGACGAGCTGCACCGCCTTGCGCACATGCACGATCGCGTCGTCGGTGTCGCGCCTCAGCATCCACTGGTAACGGCCGATTCGTTCCTGCACGAGCCCCGCCACCACCGGATCCACTGCTTCGTCGACCTCGACCGACGCCTGACGCGCGAATTGCAACGCGCGGTCGATGCTTCCGGCGTGCTCGGCCTGGCGGGCGGCATACCGCAACACCGACACGTGATCCATTCCGACGCGTGCCTCCGCGTCGGAGAACTGGGGCCAGAGCTCGAGCGCGCGCTCGATGTGCACGAGCGCTTCCGGGTAGGCGTGCATCAGCTCGGCATGGCGGGCGGCATCGACGGCGGCGATCAGAGCGCGCGGTATGTCGTGGGCGGCGTACCAGTGGCAGGCCAACTCACCGGCCAGCGCAGAAGCGCCCCCGTCGAGCCACTCGGGATGGTCCGACAACAGTGACGCCACCCGCGCGTGGAGACGGACCCGCTCGCCGGGCAACAGATCCTCGTAGACCGCCTCGTGCACGAGCGCGTGGCGGAATCTGTACGCGAGGCCATCGGGCTCGGTCACCAGCACCTGATGACCAACCGCGTCGCGCAACCCGGCATCAAGTTCGGCGTCGTCGAGGTCCGAGAGCTCTCGGAGGAGCCGGTGGTCGGCCTCTCGGCCGATCACAGCGACGACCCTCAGCACTCGCTGCGCCGCGTCCGTGAGCGCGTCGATGCGCGCGAGCAGGATGTCGCGAAGTGAGTCGGGCAGGGCGTCGACGCCGCAACAGTCCTCGGCCGCGAGCAGCTCCTCCGCAAAGAACGCGTTGCCGTCGGAACGGTCGTAGGTGCGATCGACGAGCGCGGCGTCCGGCGCCTCGTCCCGGATCGCGGCGACGAGTTCGACCACTTCGTCACGGTCGAGCCGATCGAGTTCGAGGCGCGGCGCCGCACCCGAGCGCTCCAGCTCCGCGAGCAGACCGCGCAGCGGATGCCGGCGGTGGAGATCATCGCTGCGGTACGTCCCCACCACCACGACCCGCGCGTCATGCAGATTGCGGGCGAGGAACAGGAACAGATCTCGGGTCGAGTGATCGGCCCAGTGCAGATCCTCGAGCACGATCACCGTCGGCGCCCGGTCGCCGAGACGCGTGAGCACGCCGAGCAGCTGCTCGAAGAGCGCCGCGCCTTCGTCTTCGACAGCAGCGCTGTCGTCGGTACGCAGCTCGGGCAGGAGGCTCCCGAGTGCGCGTTGCGCTCCAGCGACGATCGCGTGCCGCGCCCGCTCGTCCATCGGCCCGAAGAGTTCGCGGAGAGCCTGCACCACCGGACCGAACGGCATCGCGCGATCGACGAGTTCCAAGCAGCTTCCGACCGCGACGACGCCGCCCGCATCGGAGACGCGGGCGGCGAACTCCGCCACGAGCCGGCTCTTGCCGACGCCGGCCTCACCGGCGATGAGGACAGTCGACGCGCGATCCTCGGCCGCGGCCACCTTGAAGGCCGCTTCCAACCATTCGAGCTCGTGCCGACGGCCGATGAGCCGAGGGCTCGTGACCCTGGTATTCACGATCTCGATTGTGACCGCCCTCAACGGATTGACAAAACGCCCAAGATCGATCGCGGGCCGTCCCGGCGGGACCGCCGCCGATGCCAGCGGCGGTGGCGCGCCGCATCCCGGCGCCGTTCGTCGATCTGCTCGCGAGCCAAGAACTCGCTGTTCATGGGGTTCCCGTACATTTCGGCCTCCTGTGTCTCTCCACAGGATGGGGCTAAGGCCTCCACCCCCACATCGGGAGCATGCCTTATTCCGACGGCCGCAACGCCTGGCCCGAAACCCCGCAAACGACGATGCCTAGGAACTACACCTCGTCGGTGGCTTCCTCGCAGAGGACGATCTCTGGGACGCCCGTCATGTCGAGGAGCCGCATGAGGTGGGGCCGCACCCGCACGAGTCGCAGTTGCTTCTCGGCACCGTGCGCGACGCTGGCGGAATCGAAGATCCCGTGGACCCCGCTCGAGTCGAAGTACTCGACGCCGTACATGTCGACCGTCACTTCCCGCGCCGCCACGCCGACCGCGTCGAGCAGCGCGGCGCGTAGCGCCGGCGCCGAATTCAGGTCGACTTCACCCGCGACCGTGACGACGACGTCGGCCCCCTCGGCACGCACTTGTACCGAGAACGTCGGCCCACGGTCCGTATTCAAGCGTCGACTTCCCCTGCAAGCGACAAGTCGGAGCATCGTACGGCCCAACGTCGGCGGTTACCAGGCGGGCCCGCGCATATATTGCGCGCCGTGCGTACCGAACCCATCATGCTCG
>JBEVDP010000433.1:0-6654 GCA_040513235.1 Acidimicrobiia bacterium
ATGGGCGGGCCCGAATGTCTGGGTCCACGGCGATGTCACGGGCTCGAACCTCTTGATGCGCGACGACCGGCTGTGCGGCGTCATCGACTTCGGATGTGCGGCAGTCGGCGATCCGGCCTGCGATCTCACGGCCGCATGGACGATGTTCGAGGGAACCAGCCGGGGCGTGTTCGTCCAGGCCGTCGCGTGCGACGAGGACACGTGGTCGCGGGCGCGGGGCTGGGCGCTCTGGAAGGCAGTGATCGACATTCCGGGCCGCCCGGCAGACGACCCGGGCCGCACCGGTGCTCGCTTCGGGTGGAGGTGGGATGCACACGGGGTCATCGATCAGGTGATCAGCGACTTCCGCGCCGCTGGATGACCCGAAGTCCTCAGCAGCCGAGCAAGGTCGCGCGTTGCCGAAGCCGCGGTCCGTTCGGCGCCTGACACCAATGCACGCTCGGCGTAGCCTCTCAGCCGTCGCGGGCTGGGGAGGCGCCATGCCGATCGAACAGTTCAACGGGGTCCCGCTGTTCTACGAGGAGATCGGCGCGGGCGCACCCGTCGTCTTGGTGCACGGGACGACGGGAAATTATGCCGGCTGGGCGTTCGTCGCTCCGCTACTCGCGTCAGACTTCCGCGTCATCACCTACGACCGTTGCGGCCGAGGTCAGAGCGGTGACCGCGCCACCTACTCGATTGGAGACGACGCCGTCGACCTCCTCGCGATCATCGACTCGCTCGGCGAGCCGGTGCATCTGGTCGGACATTCATACGGCGCGCGTGTCGCGATGCTCGCCGCGCAAGAGCACGCCAACCTCGCGAGCCTTGTGCTGTACGAACCTCCGCTCGACGCCGGCTCGGTGTCACAGGAGGCCGTGACTGCGATCGAGGCCGCGACCCGCGAGCAGAATTGGGAAGCAGTCTTGGAGCGGTTCCTTCCGCTTGCCACGATCACGCCCGATGAGATCGCGATGTTCCGATCAGTTCCCGAGGGTTGGGAGATGTCGCTCGACGGCGCGCGCACGGTGCTCCGGGAATTCTACGAAGTGCGCGATACACCGGTAGACGTCGGCATGCTCAAGAGCGTGTCCGCGCCAACCCTCGTCCTCGTCGGCGGACTGACAACGTCACCGCTCTTCCTCAACGGACTCGACGACATCGTCGACGCGCTTTCGGCAACCGTCGAAAAGCTCGACGGGCAGCGTCACGTGGCGACTGCGATGGCGCCGGACGCGTTCGCGGCCGCGGTGCGCTCGTTCATCACACGCTCTCGCTGAGCTAGGTCGCGCGACGACCGTCAGCCCTGTCTCAGCCAAGCGGACATGCGTTCGGCGACCATGATCGTGGGCAGGTTGGTATTGGCCGACGGGATTGTCGGCATGATCGACGCGTCGGCCACGTGGAGCTGTTCGATGCCGTAGACGCGTCCACGCGGGTCGACCACGGCGCCGGCGTCGGGATCGGTCCCCATACGGCACGTTCCGACTGGGTGGTGGTACGACGCGACGCGGGATCGCACCGACTCTGCGATCCCGCCGATGTCGTTGTCGCTGACCGAGGGCCCCGGTGACAACTCGTCGCTCGCAATCAACTCCGCGAGAGGAGCAGCGCGGCTGATCCGGCGGGCGACGAGCGTGGCTTCGACCATCCGCGCCGTGTCGTCGGCGTCGCGGAGGTGCGCGACGTCGATACGTGGTGGATCCAGCGGGTCGACGGACCGCAGGCGTACCCAGCCGCGGGACCGGGGCAGCATCAGTCCGGCGACGAGTCCGAAAACCCGGCCCGTTGGGCTGAAATCGGTCGAGACGTCGAAGGGGCCCGCGGCGAACACGTGAAGATCCGGCCCTTCATCGGGCGCGTTCTGCGAACGAAGGGTCGCAACGGTCTGGAACTTTGCGCCGACGGTGTCAGCGGTGGTCGACAAGTCGACCGCGCAGAGAGGGTGGTCAACCAGGTTCTCTCCGACGCCCGGCAGGTCGACGACCACCCGGATGCCGAGAGTCGCTAGGAGTGCTGCCGGCCCCACCCCCGATCGTTGGAGGATCGCCGGCGTGGCGTACGTACCGGCAGCGAGCACCACGCGATCGGCGTCGATGACCTCGCCATTCGTAAGGTGAGCCCCGGTGGCGCGGGCGCCGTCGAAAACGACGCGCTCGACGATGGTGTTGCCCCGGATCGTCAGATTCGGGCGGCCGCGCGCGGCCGTCAAGTAGGTGAGAGCTGTACTCATGCGCACGCCGTCGCGCGCATTGCGGGGCGTCGGTCCGACTCCGAGCGCACCGGGCCGGTTGTGGTCCTCGACAGAGGCGATGCCGCTCGATCGCGCCGCGTCGATGAAGGCGAGCTGGACGGCATTGAGTTCGCTCGGCGGGTGCCGGCGAATCGGCAACGGGCCGTCGACACCATGCCAGTCGTCGGCAAAGTCGGCGTCAGTCTCGAGACGGCGAAAGAACGGGAGGATCTCGTCGAAGCTCCAACCCGCGTTTCCGAGTTGCGCCCACCGGTCGTAGTCAGCCGGCGCGCCCCGTAGCGCGAAACAGCCGTTGGTCGACGAGCAGCCCCCGATGAAACGCGCACGAGGCAGCGAAACGGATCGGCCAAGCGCGTCGGGTTCCGACTTGTAGCCCCAGTCGTGACCTTCGGTCGGCTCCGACGCGTCCACGACGTCGCGTGGCAGCTCGGCCAGGGTCGCCGCATCCGGACCGCCCTCGAGGAGCAGCACCTGACAGCTCGGGTCTTCACTCAAACGCGCGGCGATGACGCAGCCTGCCGAACCGCCGCCAACTACGAGAACGTCAGTCACTCGGTTGCCCTCATACGAAGTCGCCCCACGATGCCGGAGGCGGGGCGCTCACGCCGGGCACACTACGGCGCCGGGCGGGCACAGAGATGCCGTTCTCGGGCTGCTGAGTTACGCCCCGCGGTAACTGATGAGCCCGAGAAGCCACCGAGTTGCGCGCCGCCGCCGCGGCGCAACGTTGTCGTGACTCCGGCTGAGCTCGTCGGCCTCAACGCGACCGAACAGGAATACGCTCCGTCTGTGCAAGCTGGCGGCGGCGCACTGCCGAGCGGGGTCGTGACGTTCCTCCTTACCGACGTCGAGTCGTCGACGGCGTTGTGGGACCGAGATGCCAGTGCGATGTCGCGCGCGCTCCAACTGCATGACGCAACGATCGACGAAGCGGTCACGGCGGCGGGTGGTCGCCTGCTCAAGGCCCGTGGGGAAGGCGATAGTACGTTCTCCGTCTTTTCACGCCCGACCGAGGCCGTGCGCGCGGCGGTCGCGGCTCGTCACGCACTCGAAACCGCGGATTGGCCGCCCAACTGTCGGCTCGCGGTGCGTTTCGCGATCCACGTCGGTGAGGTCGAAGGTCGTGACGGCGACTACTACGGCACCGCGGTCAACCGGGCCGCCCGGATTCGTGGACTCGCGGCCGGTGGACAGATCCTCGTCTCCCAGGCCGTCGCCGAGGTCGTCATCGACCATCTCCCCGAGGGCGTGTCCCTGGCCGAGCTCGGCGAGCAGGAACTGCGCGGTCTGGCCCGACCCGAGCGGATCTGCGCGATCGTCGATGCGACGCGCCCGATCCGAGAAGTGGTCGGAGGTCTGTGTCCGTACAAGGGACTGCTCGCCTACCAAACCGAGGATGACGACATCTTCTTCGGTCGTGAAGCGCAGTCCGCCGATCTCCTCGGACGGCTGCTCGACCGGCGTTTCGTCGTCGTCGTGGGTGCATCGGGCAGCGGGAAGTCGTCCCTCGTGCGCGCCGGTGTCCTCGCCGCGATTCGACGCGGAGAGGTGCCCGGCAGCGCGTCGTGGTCCGTCGTCATCGTCACGCCCGGCGAGAATCCCGCGACAGACCTCTCGACCGAGCTCCAGAAGGCCGCGATTCCGAGCGCCGCCCGGATTGTCGTCGCGGTCGACCAAATGGAGGAGCTGTTCACCGTCTGTCGCGACCCGGCCGAGCGCGCCCGCTTCGTCGACGTGCTGCTCGACGGAGTCGAGGGAGGCGACGGCTCCGTCATGGCCGTCGGCGCACTGCGGGCCGACTTCTACGGACACTGTGCGGCGATCCCGCGCCTGGCGCGTGCGCTCTCGGACGCGAACGTCCTGTTGGGGCCAATGGACGAGGACGAACTTCGACGCGCCATCGAGGCACCGGCCGAGGTCGCCGGGCTGTCGGTCGAGACCGGACTCGTCGACGTGATCCTGCGCGACCTCGCGCGCGAACCGGGGTCGTTGCCGTTGCTGTCTCACGCGTTGCTCGAGACGTGGCAACGACGGATCGGCTCGACGTTGACGCTCGCGGGATATCACGATTCAGGCGGTGTACGCGGCGCCATCGCTCATACCGCCGAGACTGCATGGACCGAGTCGCTGACCGAGCAACAACGGCCGATCGCACGCCGCATCTTCTTGCGGCTCACCGAGCTGGGGGAAGGTACCGAGGACACCCGGCGGCGCGTCGCCCGCACCGAGCTCGTCTCGGGCGCCGATGGCGATGCAGTCGACGAGGTGCTGCGCGACCTTGCTGACCGGCGTTTGATCACCGTCGACGATAACGCCGTCGAGGTCGCCCACGAAGCACTGATCCGTGAATGGCCGCGATTGCGGGGATGGCTCGACGACGACCGCGAAGGTCTGCGCACGCACCGGCACCTCACGCACGCGGCCGAAGACTGGAACGCGCTCGGTCGTGATGCCAGCGAGCTCTATCGCGGTCCGCGCCTTCAAGCCACGCGCGACTGGCTGGACCGCGATCCGAGTGCACAGCTCAACGAGCTCGAAACCGACTTTTTCGATGCGAGTGCCGAGCAGGAACGCGCCGAGCGGGCACAGGAACACGAACGGATCGCGGCCCGCGAACGCGCCAACCGACGCCTGCGCATCCTGCTGGTCGCGGCGGCTGTCGCGCTCATCATCGCAATCGGCACTGGCGTGGTGGCCATCGGTCAGCGCGGCCGCGCCAACCGCCAGGCCGACCGCGCCCGCGCCGTGTCCGTCTCCGCCGAGGTCGACCGCGCCGTCGCCGAGGTTCCGATCCTGCTCGAGCGCGACCGGAGCCTCGCGTTGTTGCTCGCTGTGCAGGCGCAACGCATACGCCCGGACGCGGCGACGAACAGCGCGCTGTTCGCCGCGCTCGTCGACGAGCCGCGACTGCGGTCCACCGCGTGGGGTGGCCACGAAGGCTATGCGTGGATGAAACCCCTCCGGCCCAACCAAGTCGTCGCCCTCGGCCGGCAAGGCGCCGACGTCTGGGATCTCACGGCCCATGAAGTCGTCGGTTCCTTCGACGTACCACCGGCCGCGGCGGGCCTCGCGATCAGTCCCGACGGTGCACTCATCGCCGCCGGGAGCCAAACGGGCACCGTTGGCTTCTGGGATGCGTCGACGCTGCAGCCCGTCGGCGCCCCCATCGACGCGGGCGAGCCGGTAAGAGACGTTGCGTTCACGCCCGATGGCCAGCACCTCGCAATCGCGGTCGGGAGGGTCGAGACCCTCGAGGCGATCACGCCGGCGACGACGACATACCTCTGGGACCTCAGCACGCGACAGCGGTCGTCGATTGCGCTCGCCGGGCACGAAACCTCGGTCAATGCGTTGGCGGTGAGTCCCGACGGGCAGCTGCTCGCGGCCGGTGACAACGACGGCCGCGTCCTGTTCCACGATCCGGCGACGGGTGACCCGATGGGCACCGCGGTGCAGGTCGGCGCCGACGAGGGGATTCTCGGAATCGCGTTCTCGCCGGACGGCAGCCGGTTGGGCATCGGGACCTTTGGGGTGAACGGTGTGGGCCGAGGCCATGTCGTGGACGTCGCCGCTCGTACCGAGATGGCGCAGTTCGGCTCAGGAACCTTGGTGTACGTCGGGTTCACCGAAGACGGCTCCGAGTTCGTCACTGCGGGTGAGAGCATCGAGATTTGGGACCTCGACCGCGAATCTCGCGTCGACGAGGAACCCGAAGCCGCGCGCATCGGACAACCGATCAAGACGCAACACGGGCCGGCCACCATCGCCGGTACCGGCGCGGGTCTGGTGCTGAGCGGTTTCGACGGAACCATGACGATCTGGGATCCGATTGGGCTGCCGACCATCGCACGCGTCCTCGCCGACGCGCCGCCCGCGGGCGCGACTTTCAGCCCCGACGGCACGATGCTCGCGGCCGTCGACAACGAGGACACGATGGCGCTCTATCGCGTCGAGGATCTGCACCTGCTCGGCTCCCTGTCGGTAGGAGGCAACGGGCCGCGCGGCGCGCTGGACGGCGCCACACCGGTCGCGTTCAGCCCCGATTCGCGAACACTCGCAGTCGGGAACCGGTTCGGTGATGTCCAACTCTTCGACGCGGGTTCGCAGCAGCCGATAGGCGAGCCGATCCGAACCGGTGAAAAGGTAGTGGTCAGCCTGGCCTTCTCCCCCGATGGGCACACGCTGGCCGCGATGAGCAACGCGAACAACGTCAACGGCGCGTTCGTTATCGATCTCGAGAGTCGGGAAGTCACCGCTCTCGATCCACCGGTGCCGCTCGCGCTCGCGGCCACGTTCCGTCCTGACGGAAAAGAGCTCATCGTCACGAGTGGCGTCGGCGGTGGCGCGCGTTATCCGATTGTCGACGGGCGCGTCGGACGCGGCGAACCGCTCACGATCGCGGGAGCGCTTCCCGAGGTTCC
>JBEVDP010000434.1:0-3358 GCA_040513235.1 Acidimicrobiia bacterium
CCCTTCGCTGCGCCATCCCTGGCTTCGCTACGTCCGCACGGCCGGTGACACTACGGTTCGCGGCCGAGGGGGAGGTGCCGTGGAGGATCTCGAAGGGCGGACCGCGGTGGTGACCGGCGGCGGGAGCGGGATCCGCCGCGCCATGGTGCTCGCGCTGGCGGAGGAAGGCACGAACGTCGTGGTCGCCGACATCGAGGCCGACGCGGCGGCAGCCGTAGCCGGCGAAGCGGCGGAACTCGGCGTGCAGGCGCTCGCGATCACCACGGACGTGGCCGACCGCGACTCGGTGACAGGTCTGGCGGACGCGAGCTTCGATCGCTTCGGACGCGTCCACATCCTCTGCAACAACGCGGGCGTGCTCGTCATGGGCCCGATCACCGACATGATCGTCGAGGACTGGGAGTGGATCCTGTCGGTGAACGTGATGGGCGTCGTGCACGGCATCCACGCCTTCTTGCCGCGCATGCTCGCACAAGGCGAGCCCGGTCACATCCTGAACACGGCGTCGGTCGCGGCGTTCGGCGGCGAGGGCATCTACGGCACGTCCAAGGCGGCGGTGCTCGCGATCTCTCAGTCGCTGCGCTCCGAACTCGAACCCGCGGGGATCGGCGTCACCGCGTTGTGTCCAGGGACGATCAGCAGCCAGATCCTCGGCGCGCAGCGCAACCGGCCCGCCCGCTTCGGCCGCCTCGCCAACGAACCGTTCGGCCGCATCACCGACTACGGGCTGGACCCGATCCACGTCGGCCGGCGGGCGGTCGCTGCGATCCATGCGAACGAGCTCTACGCATTCGCGTTCCCCGAAGGCGACGAGCGCCGGATGCGCCCTCGATACCAAGCCCGCTTCGACGACATCCTCGCCGCGGTCGATCGCGGCCCGATCGCGCAGGAGTGACGATGGATCCGAAGGCGTTGCAGTCGGCGGCCGCCGCGCGCGGGTCGAACTACTACCTCACCGGGATCCCCGACGGACCGCTGCCGTTCGTGTTCGAGGCCGGTCTCCCCGACCCGACGACGTTCCCTTCAGCTGAGCTCGGGCGACTGTTCACAGATGTGCTCGGAGCCGACGCCGCGGAATTGCAGTACGGCTCTCCAATTGACGGTGACCTCGGCTACGGCAACATCGGGTTACGGCGCTTGCTCGCGCAGCGCACGCTCGAGATCGACGGGCGCGCAGTCGACCACGCGGGTGTGATGTTGACTTCGGGCGGCGTGCAGGGCATCGCGGAAGCCGTCGCGGCCTTCCTCGACCCGGGCGATCACGCAGTCGTGGAAGCACCGACGTGGGACTACACGCTGCGAGCGATCCAGGCGACAGGGGCGGAAGCAACCGCGATCCCGATCGATGACCACGGCATGCAGATCGACCTGCTCGAACAGCACATCGCGCGTCTTGCCGCGTCGGGCGAGCGGCTGAAGCTGGTCTACATCATCGCCACGTTCAACGTGCCCACCGCAGTCTCGCTGTCGGAGGAACGGCGGCGACGCCTCGTCACGCTCGCACAAGAACACCGCTTCGTGATCATCGAAGACAACGTGTACGCCGACTTGCGCTACGACGGCGAGCGGTTGCCGAGTTTGTACAGCCTCGACGATGCCGGCTTCGTCGTGAAGGTCGACAGCTTCAGCAAGACGATGATGCCCGCACTGCGGCTCGGTTGGGTCACGGGTGATCCCGCGGCTATCGACGCGATGGCCCGCGTCCGCCGCGACCTCGGTGTGAGCCAGCTCATCGCGCGTGCGATCGCCCGGTTTGTGGGCGAAGGTCGCTACGAGCCCCACATCGCGTCGGTGTGCAAGCTGTACCGCACCAAACGGGACGCGGTCGCGGCGGCGCTCGAGCAGCACTGCACGGGCACGATGACGTGGAACAACCCGGCCGGGGGCTACTTCTTCTGGCTCGAACTCGCCGATGACATCGACGGCAAGGCGGTGCAACGCGCGGCATTCATGGAAGGCGTGCTGTGCCGGCCCGGCGAACGGTTCTACGGCGAACCCGAACACGGCAAGCAGCGTTTGCGGCTCGCGTTCACGATGGCACCCGTCGCCGACCTCGAGCGCGCAGTCGAGATCCTCGGCAAGTCCGCCGCTACGAACCGGCGCTGAACTCGACCTCCACGGGAACGTGGTCGAGCCCTTGGATCGCGCGCCATACCCGTTGGGGTGTGAACGGCGGGTCGAGTTGTTGCACACCGAACGGCGCGAGCGCGTCGACAACGGCATTCCAGACGGCGGCCGCGGATCCCGTCGTCCCTGATTCACCGATCCCCTTCGCACCGAGCGGATTGCGCGGCGTGACGGTTACCACATGGTGTACGTCGAACGACGGGAGTTCGGCTGCGCTCGGAATGCCGTAGTCGAGGAAGCTCGCGGTGAGCGGGTTGCCCTCGTCGTCGTAGGCGATTCCTTCGAACAGCGCTTGCGCGACGCCCTGACCGATCCCCCCGTGTACCTGGCCCGCCGCGATCATCGGGTTGATCACGCGGCCGCAGTCGTCGACAGCGACGTGCTGTACGAGACGGGTCTCGCCGGTCTCGGTGTCGACTTCGACCACGGCGACGTGGCATCCCGACGGGAAGGTTCCGTCGGAGTCGAAGTCGATCTCGGCGGCCAGGCGGGCGAGTTCGTCGCGCTCGGTCGCGGCGGCGGCGATCTGCACCCAGCTCATTCCGGAGGCAGGAGTGCCCGCGACGCCGAGGCGGCCGTCGTCGAACACGACGACGTCGTCGACCGCTGCCTCCAGCCGGTCGGCGACGATTTGGCGAGCAACGTCGCGTACCGCGGTTGCGGCGTCGTGCACTGCGCTGCCCGCGAGCTGCAACGAACGCGAACCGAACGTGCCGACGCCGTGCGGCACCTGCTCGGTGTCGGAGTGCACGACGGTGATCTGCTCGAATGGAA
This sequence comes from Acidimicrobiia bacterium, assembly GCA_040513235.1. Lineage (GTDB taxonomy): Bacteria > Actinomycetota > Acidimicrobiia > IMCC26256 > PALSA-610 > JANNHK01. The sequence continues at coordinate 2,902 of JBEVDP010000434.1, forward strand.
GTCCGAGCACCGACGACGCGATCTGCGCCCACACCGTCTCGTGCGCCTGCCCGCCGGGGACGCTGCCGGTCACCACCGTTGCCGACCCATCGGGATCGACGCGCACAGAGCCGTACTCACCGCCGCGGCCGCTGACTTCGACGTAACTCGCGAGGCCGATCCCCAGTTGCCGGCGGTCGCCGAGCGTCCGGCGCGTCGCTTGCTCTGCGCGCCATTCGTCGTAGCGGCTCACGCGGACGGCTTCGGCGAGCGCGGCGTGGTAGTCGCCGGTGTCGTAGGTCGCGCCGGTCGCCGTTCGGTATGGGAACGCGTCGGCAGCAACGAAGTTGCGGCGCCGCACTTCGAGGGGGTCGAGTCCTAACACGCCCGCGAGCACGTTCACCGACCGCTCGCACATGGCCGCAGCTTCGGGCCGTCCCGCGCCGCGGTACGGACCCGTCGGGGTCGTGTTGGTCAC
>JBEVDP010000435.1:0-5339 GCA_040513235.1 Acidimicrobiia bacterium
CGTCGTATGCGAACGTGAAGCCGCGCTGCCCGCCATGTCACGACGCGAAGACCGAACGCGATCGGCAGGCGGGTCTCCTGCGCGGTCGGCCCAAGGAGCGAGCGCCCTAGCGCGTGGTCTCGGACACGCGTCCCAGCAGTTTCGTCAACATGCGGTACGGCACGTTGCCGTACGGCCACTGCGTCACGACCTTGCCGCTCGGCGCCTTGAAGTAGTTGTTGCTCATCGTCCACGACGTGCCACGCATCTTCGACTGCAGCCAGCGGTACCACGTGGCCTCGAAGCGCGGCCTGACCTCGACCTCAGTGATGCGCCCCCGCCGCAATCGCTTCGCAGCGCGCACCGCGTACTCGGCTTGGCTCTCGAGCATCATCACGATCTCGCCGCCGTTCGTGCCCGGCCCGTAGAGCATGAAGAAGTTCGGGAACCGCGGCACGGTGATGCCGAGGAACGCCCGCGGCTCTCCCGCCCAGTGCTCCTGCAGACTCCGCCCGTCGCGGCCCACGACACGCAGACGAGCCAAGTAATCCGCGGGTTGGAATCCCGTGGCCATGACGATCACGTCGACCGCGCGCTCGACGCCGTCGGAGTCAGCGATCCCAGTGCGCGTGACGGATGCAACCGCCCGCGGGACCAACTCGACGTTCTCCTTCTTGAGCGCGCGGTAGAAGGTGCTGGCGACGACAGGGCGCTTGCCGGGATACGGGTACTTCGGTGTCACTGCCTCCCGTAGATCCGGGCGGTCGGCGAACTGCCGGTCGATGTACGAACGGCAGAACTGCTCGCGGGCGGTGTTGGCCTTGGTGCCCGGCCGGTAGAGGTGGCCGCGCCACAAGCTCTTCTCGAGCACGTACCGCTGCCGCCAGCGTTCCCGCCGGTGCGGCGCTCGCTCGTCGTCGGTCAGGTCGCGCTCGCCCTTGGGCACGACCCATCCCGGTTCGCGTTGGAACACGTAGAGCTGCTGCACGATCGGCTGGATCGCAGGCACCACTTGCGTTGCCGACGAACCGGTTCCGACCACGGCCACGACCTTGCCCGTCAGGTCGTGCTCGTGTTCCCAACGCGCGGTGTGGAACGCGGGCCCGTGGAAGTCGTCGAGCCCGGGCCAGTCGGGGTAGCGGGGCACGTTGAGGAAGCCGACCGCGCTCACGAGCACGTCGAACCGTTCGACAGTCCCATCGCCGAAGCGAAGCACCCAACCGCGGTCCCAAGTCGCCGAGTCCACCGTCACACCGAGCCGCAGGTGGGGCCGCAGCCCGAACTCGTCGACCGTCTCCTCGAGGTACTTCTGGAGCTCCGGCTGCCGCGCGTGCGAGCGCGTCCACTCATGGGGATTGAACGAGAAGCAATAGAGCGGCCAGGGCACGTCAACTTCCGCACCCGGGTACGTGTTGTCCCACCATGTGCCACCGATGCCGAGTGACGACTCGTAGATCGTGAAGGTATGGATGCTGGCCCGCTTCAGCTTCACCCCGGTCGCGATGCCGCCGAACCCGGCGCCGACGACCGCAACCCTGGGCGTCACGACGTGATGATCGGCAGCTTCAGCCAGCCGCGCGTCGTCGACGTGTGGTCCAACTTCGCGTTGTCGTAGTCGACTTCCCAGTCGGGAAAGCGGGTCAGCACTTCGTCGAGCACGACGCGGCCTTCCATGCGCGCGAGCGCGGCACCGAGGCAGAAGTGCAGTCCGTAGCCGAACGCGAGGTGGTGGTCGATCCGGCGGTGGATGTCGAAGCGGTCGGCATCCTCGAAGTGGCGCTCGTCGCGGTTCGCCGACCCGTTCAGCAACAGCATGATGCTGCCCTCCGGGACGGCCTGCCCGTGGTGCTCGATGTCTTTCGTCACCAGCCGTGCTTGCACGGGCGACGGGCTCTCGTAGCGGAGGATCTCCTCGATCGCGTTCGGCAACAGCGACCGATCGGCCGCGAGTTCGCGGCGCTGATCCGGGTGGTCGCCCAACAACTGGCCGGTCCAGCCGATCAAGCGGCGGGTCGTCTCGTTGCCTGCCCCCGCGAGAACGTTGATATAGAGGAGCACTTCGGTGCGGCTCAGGCAGCGAGTGGCACCGGTCTCGTCCTCGAACTCCGTGGTGAGCAGCTTCGTCGTGAGATCGTCCGACAGGTTCTCAGCCCGCCATTCGACGTAATCGGCGAATGTCGAGGTGATGGCGTCGACATTGATCGCCTTCCCCTCACGCGCGTCGTCGAGACCTTGCCGCACGCCTTCCAGATCCTCGATGGCAGCCATGTGATCGGCTTCGGGGATTCCGAGCAACATGCCGATCACCAGCATCGGGACGATCGCGCCGAGATCTTCGACGACGTCGAAGCCGCCTGCACCAATGAACCGATCGAGGGACCGCGCGCAGTACTCGCGTATCCGCGGTTCGAGCGCGGACATCGCCTTCGGTGTGAAAACGCGCGACATGAGCCCGCGGTGAACATCGTGCAACGGCGGGTCCTCGAACAAGACGATGCCTGGCGGCAGCTCGATCCCCGACTTGATGAGCTCGAGCACGCTGCCCTTGGCGGACGAATATGTGCCCCAATCGATCAAGCCCGCTTCCACGTCGGCAAAGCGGCTCAGCGCGTAGAAGCCGTGCTCCGCGTTGTGGTAGAGCGGCGCTTCGTCGCGTAGCCGCTTCCAGGTCGGATACGGGTCGTTGTCGATGTCGACGTCGTACGGGTCGTAGTACATGGTCAGCTCGGCGCGCGCGGCGTCACGACGACCGACGGCATCGCGGCGCCGGAGCGCAACACAACGTCGACCACGGTCAGCAGCTCCGCGACGTCCAGGAGCGCACCGGCCATGTAGCCCCGTTGAACCCAGGTCGGGTGGAACTCGACGGCATAGTCCATGTCCCATTCGGCCGGGAACTCGGTCCCCGACTCGCCCTCGCCGCCCGCGCAGTCGCCGACGACAACGCGTGTGAACCCAACCGCCGGATGCTCGGCACGGAATGCCTCGATCAGCTTGTCGAGCGCAGCCTTGCTGACGACGTACGCGCCGAGGCCCGGCCACGGAGGCGTGAGCGAGGCGCTGACCGACGACAGATAGAGCGCGGTCCCGTGCGCGGCCGCAAGGTGCGGCAGCGCAGCCGCGGTTGCAACCGCGGCTCCGACCACGTTCGTGTCGAAGGCGCGCCGCCACGTGGCGGCGTCAACCCGTTCGATCGGCGACAACGGACCGATGCCCGTCGCGTAGACGAGCGCATCGATACCACCGAGCCCCGCGGCGGCCTCTTCGATTGCAGCGGCACACCCGGACTCATCGGTGACGTCGCACGCGATCGCGAGGGTGCCAGGTCCGGCGTCCTCGGCGGCGCCCACCAGCCGATCGTGCCGGCGCGCCAACAGCGCAACGCGGTCGCCGCGCTGACCGCGATCGACGCCGATGCAGCGGCCCAACCCGCTCGACGCGCCGACGACCACGACCTTCTTCGGATCCTCACCCATTTCGGAACCGCCTGATCAACCAATCCTCCATGTCGCGCAGGCACTGCTTCGTGACCGGTGCGTCGGGCGCCATGAGATTGAAACCGTGGCACGCGCCGGGGTACACGTGCAGTTCGGTCGCCACGCCCGCCTGATTGAGTCGCAGCGCGTAGTCGATGTCTTCGTCGCGAAAGCCGTCGACCGCGCCGACCGTCACCAGTGCCGGTGGCAAGCCCGACAAGTCGGTCGCCCGGGCCGGCGCCGCGGTGGCGGGCACGTCGTCGCGCCCGTACAGATCACCGAGGTACGACTTCCATCCGAACGTGTTGGAGCCGCGGCTCCACACCGCGAGCGCCTCTTGCCGGCTCGACGGTGTGACCTGCCGGTCGTCGAGCATCGGGGAGTCGAGGAGCTGGAACGCGATCGGCACCTCGCCGCGATCACGCGCCAGGAGCGCCAGCGCCGCGGCGAGCCCACCACCCGCGCTGACGCCCATGATGCCGATGCGTTGGCGGTCGATGCCCAACTCCGCCGCGTTCTCGTACGTCCACTTCAATCCGAGGTAGCAGTCTTCGAGCGGTCCCGGATACGGCGTCTCCGGCGCGAGCCGGTACTCGACGGACACGCCGACGAAGCCGAGCTTTGGGCACCACGCGTCGAATCGCGGATCGTCCATCGCGTACGACCCGATGACGTAGCCACCCCCGTGCATCGAGTACACGCACGGCAGCGCGCCTTCGAAACCCTTCGGTCGGTGCACCCGTACCGGCACGTCCGCTTCGACGACGTGGTCGGTACGCTCGACCGCGTCGGAGAGCAGCACTTCGACTGCGTCGAATTGCCGGAACGTCGCCAGCGCATCGGTCGACATCTCGAACGCCGGGAGGAGTTCGATCGCGGCCGCGACATCGGGATCGAGCACTTGCATTTCGCTCACGCTACGACAACGCGTACACGCGCCAAATTGTCCGGCTCCAGCACCACGCACCATGAAAGCCACCGTGGATCAGGACGAACCGCAACGCTCAGCCCTCGGACACCTCGAACGAACTCGTCGAACCGTTCCAGGTGAAGAGATACGCAACCGGATCGCCGTCGGCCGCGGGCGGCGGGCCGAAGGTCCGCTCGCCGGGATCACCCGGGACCGCGAGGGTCAGGCCGTCGATCGCGGCTTCGAGCGTGCCGTAGTTGAGGTTCTCCCCGGCGGCTTCGAGCCACTTCAGCATGAGCGCCATGTCGGGGCAGGCGAAGAACGCGGCTTGGTACGGCTGGTTCGACGTGTCGTTCGCATCGAACTCGTCCGGCGGCGGACTCTCGACCCCGGCCGCGGCGAGCGTTTCGATGCATGCCTGTTGCCCGGCGTCTTCCCAGCGCGCCTGGTCGGGGCCGTAACTGCCGCCGGAGAGCGAATCATCGAGGATCGACGTGTCGGTGGTCGACTCGTTCGTCGCGAACGCGCGCGCCGCGGTCACGTCGGTGAACAACAGCTTGGGCCGGTACGGATTTTCTTCCATGTACAACGGCCAGTTCGCGCCGGCGATGCCCACGACCAGCACCGTGTCCGCACCTGCGGCATTGAAGCGCTCGGCGATGAGCGTGACATTGCTCTGGAGCGCGGCTGTGTCATCGGTCGGCGCGTCGATTGTCGCAACCTCGACCGGCTCGATGCCGAGCTCGGTGAGCTTGGGGAGCACCGTGTCGTTCATCAGCCCCGCGTCTTGCGCGTGCGCCACCACGGCGACGCTGCCGTCGAGTTCACCGCGCTCGGACATCGCGTCGAGGACCTGGTTGGGCTGGTCGGTGTCGGGCATCCAGGTGATCCAGGGCGCCTTGGCCGCGTCGAGGCGCGCCGGAGTCATGCCGCCGCCGACGACCGCAGTCGCGTGCGTGTCGACCGGGCACAGG
>JBEVDP010000436.1:0-6171 GCA_040513235.1 Acidimicrobiia bacterium
ACCGGGGCGTCGAGCACGAAGACGAAATGGTCGCGGCCTTCGATCACTGCCGCTGGGGCACCGGCGGCGCCGCACCATCGATCGACACGGCGATGCACGCCCTGGTCGACGCGCGCCACGTCGACCATCTGCACCCCGACGCCGTGATCGCGCTGGCGACCGCGGTCGATGGTGAAGCGCTCACCAAGGAGTGCTTCGGCCGCGAGATCGCGTGGGTGCCGTGGCGACGCCCCGGCTTCGAACTCGGACTCCAGATCGCCTCGCTGGTCGCGGACAACCCTGGGCTGCGCGGCGTCGTCCTCGGTGGCCACGGCCTCACGACGTGGGCAGACACGTCAGAAGCTTGCGGAGCGCTTTCGCTCGATGTGATCGCGCGCGCGGAACGGTTCATCGCCGAGCGCGGGCGCCGCGATCCGCTCGGACCGGCGCGTCCCGACTTCGCGGCGCTGCCGGCAGCCGACCGACGTTCGCTCGCCGCCGCGCTCGCCCCGCACATCCGCGGCCTGTGCTCCACCGACCACCGGGTCGTCGGCCGGCTCACCGACAGCGACCTCGTGCTCGATTTCCTCGCGGCCGAAGCAGTCGAAACGGTCGTTCTCAAGGGCACTTCGTGCCCCGACCACTTCGTTCGCACCAAGATCCGGCCCCTCATTCTCGACGTTCCGCCGACCGCGCCTGAAGCCGAGCTCATCGCGCGACTGCGCGAGCTCCACGCGGAGTATCGCGACGAATACGCGGCCTACTACCGGCGCTACGCGACTCCGGACTCGCCGGCGATGCGCGGCGCCGACCCAGCCATCGTCCTCGTGCCCGGTGTCGGCATGTTCAGCTTCGGAGCCGACGCGCGCGCGGCGCGCATTGCGGGCGAGTTCTACGTGAACGCGATCAACGTCATCCGCGGCGCGGAAGCGGTGTCGACGTACGAACCGATCCCCGAATCCGAGAAGTTCGGTATCGAGTACTGGGCGCTCGAGGAGGCAAAGCTGCGGCGGCTCCCCGCCCCGAAGCCACTCGCGGGTCGGGTCGCCTTCGTCACCGGCGCCGCGTCCGGCATCGGGCGCGCGATCGCGGCGCGCCTCGCCGCGGGCGGCGCGGCCATCGTCGTCGCGGATCGCGACTCGGCGGGTGCGGGTGCCATGGCCGCCGAGCTCGGCGGGGTCGACGGGGCCGTTTCCGTCGAGGTCGACGTGGGCGACGAGGCGGCCGTTGCGGCCGCTGTGCGCGAAGCCTCGCTCGCGTATGGCGGTGTCGACCTCGTCGTGAACAACGCGGGGCTCTCGATCTCAAAGCCGCTCACCGAGACCACGGCCGACGACTGGGACCTGCAACACCGCGTGATGGCACGCGGCTCCTTCCTCGTGAGCCGCGAGGCTGCCCGCGTGATGGAAGCGCAGGGCATCGGCGGCGACATCGTGTACATCGTCTCCAAGAACGCCGTCGTCGCCGGCGCCAACAACGTCGCGTACGGCGCGGCCAAAGCCGACCAGGCCCACCAGGTGCGGCTCCTCGCCGCAGAGCTCGGCCCGATCGGCATCCGCGTCAACGGCGTGAACCCCGACGGCGTCGTGCGCGGCTCCGGCATCTTCGAGGGAGAGTGGGGCGACGATCGGGCGCGGGTATACGGAATCGCGCGCGACGATCTGGGCAAGTACTACGCCGGCCGGACCGTGCTCGGACACGAAGTGCTGCCCGAACACGTTGCCGACGCGGTGTTCGTGTTCTGCGCGGGCGACCTCTCACTCACGACGGGCACGATCGTTCCCGTCGACAGTGGTGTCCCGATGTCGTTCTTGCGCTGACCCGACCGGAGGGAGCACGCGATGGTCATCGACCCCAGCCGCATCGCCGAGGAGAACGAACTGCGCCTGGCCTGGCACGAGTCCGACCTCGCCCATGCACTCGACGTCTCGGCTCGTTCGGGAATCGACGGGGAAGCCGTCGTCACCGAGGTCGCGCGCTTCAGCGCGGCGGCTCCGTCGTGGGCCGTCGGTACGGGCGGCACCCGCTTCGGGCGCTTCCCGGGCGGCGGCGAGCCCCGGACGACGGTCGAGAAGATCGACGACATCGCCGCGGTAAACGCGCTCACGGGCGCCAATCGCACCGTGAGCTTGCACGTTCCGTGGGACGACCCGGGCGACGAGGCCGCTGCGCTGCGCCGCCACGCAGAAGACCTCGGCATCGGGTTCGACGCGATGAACTCGAACACGTTCCAGGACAACCCATCGACCACGCGTCGCGGCGCGATCTCCTACAAGTTCGGCAGCCTCGCCCACACCAGCGACGCCGTACGGCACGCGGCCATCGAGCACAACCACGACGTGATCGATCTCGGCGTTCAGCTCGGTTCGCGCGCGTTGACCGTGTGGCTCGGTGACGGAATGAACCACCCCGGGCAGGCGAGCTTCCGCGGCCAGTTCGAACGGGTGCTCGACGGTCTGCGGCAGATCTACGCGCACGTGCCCGACGACTGGGAGATGTACACCGAACACAAGCCCTACGAGCCGGCCTTTTACTCGTCTGTGAACAACGACTGGGGCACGTCGTTGCTGCTCGCGCAAGGTACCGGTGACCGCGCCAAGTGCCTCGTCGATCTCGGCCATCACCTGCCGAACACGAACATCGAACAGGTCGTGTCGCGTCTCGCGATGACGGGCCGCCTCGGTGGGTTCCACTTCAACGACTCGAAGTACGGCGACGACGACCTCACCGTGGGCTCGATCACCCCGTTCCAACTCTTCCTCATCGTCGGGGAACTGCTCGACGCCGGCGGCGGGCGGATGCCCGACCTGGCTTACATGATCGACGAGAGCCACAACCTCAAGGACCCATTGGAAGATCTCATCAAGGCGACCGACGCATTGCAGGTCGCGCTCGCGCAGGCGCTGTCGGTCAACCGAGCCGATCTTGCCGAAGCGCAGCAGGCGAACGATCCCGCGCGCGCGGCCGAGGTGTTGCATCGCGGGTTCCGCACCGACGTGCGCCCACTCGTGGCCGAGGCCCGGCGGCGCAACGAAGCGGCGATCGATCCCTTGGCGGCGTATCGCGCTGTCGGCTACCGCGCCGCCACGATCGCAGCGCGCGGTGCCGACGCGGTGGCGACCGGCTTGTAGATGTCGGACCCGACCACCGTCGTCGCCGTCGATTTCGGCGCGTCGTCGATACGGGTGTGTCGAATTGGCCTCGGCGCAGCAGCACCTCTGGTCGAGGTGGTGCACCGTCACCCGCACGGACCGGTTTCCGACGGCCGCGGCCATCTGCGTTGGGACTGGAACCGTCTCGTCGCCGAAATGGAGAAGGGGCTCGCATTCGCGCTGGAGCTCGGACCCGTCGCATCCATTGGTATCGATACCTGGGGTGTCGACTATGGGCTCCTCGATGGCGGCGGCGAACTCGTCGCAGCACCGTTCTCCTACCGAGACGCGCGCACCGACGGATACCGCGCCGTCGTCGATCGCATCGGCGAGTCCACGCTGTTCTCGACCGCGGGTCTGCAGCTCCAGCCGTTCAACACGATCTTTCAGGTGGCCGTGCACGATCGCGAAGAACTCGATCGGGCTCGGCATCTCGTGTTGCTGCCCGAATTGCTCGTGCACCATCTGACCGGCGCGATCCTCGCCGAGCGCACGAGCACGGGCACGACCGGCTTGCTCGACCTCGCGACCGAGGAATGGTCGGACGCGCTCATCGACGCGGTCGGCTTCGATCGCGCGCTCCTCCCCGCGATCCAACCGGCGGGTACGAGCGCGGGGACGTGGCACGGCGTCCCCGTCCACCTCGTCGGCGGGCACGACACGGCATCAGCGGTGCTCGCGATGGGCCCCACGAGCGACGAGCACACCGCCTTCGTGTCGGCCGGAACCTGGTTGCTCGTCGGGCGCGAACAAACGGCGCCCGATCTGAGCGAAGGCGCGCGTCGGGCGAACTTCACGAACGAGCTGGGCGCGCTCGGGGGCGTGCGCTTCCTCAAGAACCTGGCCGGATCGTGGCTGCTCGAGGGCTGCCGGGCGGCCTGGGGCGATCCGCCGCTCGCCGACCTCTTACGCGCCGCGGCCGACGCACCCGCCGACGGCGCGCTCCTCGACGTGGAGGATCCACGGTTCTTGCACCCGGACGACATGCTGACCGAGGTGTCGAATGCCCTCGGCGTGCCGCGTGAAACCGACCCGGCACGCGTCGCCCGTCTCATCGTTGAGTCGCAGGCTGCCGGAACGGCCGCCGTTGTCGACCAACTGGGCGACGTCACGCGGCTGGCTGCGTTCGGTGGCGGTGCACAGTCGCCCCTGTACCTTCGGGCACTGGCGGAACGATCAGGACGAACAATCATGCGGGGACCGGTGGAAGCGACCGCGCTCGGGAACGCCTTTGCGCAGGGCATCGCGCTCGGCGTCTACTCGGATCTCACCGCGGCGCGCAGAACGTTGGCGACGCAATGAGTAGCCAGGCGCAGAACCGCAGGCTCCGCAGTCGCGGGCCGGAGGTCGGAGCCGCATGAGTATCGAAGCAGTCGACCGGCTCGAACAGATCGAAACGCGCGTGCGCACAAGCGGGCGCGTGAAGGTGAGCGAGTTGGCAGTCGATCTCGCGGTGAGCGAGATGACGATCCGGCGCGATCTCGACATGCTCGCCGACCAAGGGATCGTCCAGCGCATCCGCGGGGGCGCGGTCGCGATCGGTCCGCAACCGTTCGCGGCTCGGTTCGGCCGGCACGCACGGGCGAAAGACCGCATCGGGGCGAAGCTGGTCGACCTCGTCGGCGACGGAGGCGCGATCGGGATCGACGCGTCGTCGACGTTGCAACGACTCGCCGGCTATCTCGGCGAGCTGCGCGAGCTCACGGTCGTGACCAACGGTCCCGATACGTTCTTCGCACTGCAGTCGGCGCCCGGGGTCACGCCTTTGCTCACGGGCGGTCAGCTGGATTCGCGCACCGGAAGCCTGGTCGGGCCGCTGGCCACGCGCACGGCGCGCGAGGTGTTGTTGCGCCGCTTGTTCGTGTCAGCGGCGGCGCTCCATCCGCAGCACGGAACGTCGGAAGCGTCGCTGGAGGAGGCCGAGGTCAAGCTGGCCCTTGCCGATGTCGCCGCCGAAGTGGTCGTTGCGGTCGACTCGAGCAAGCTCGGCCAGAGCGCGCCGGCTCGCGGATTCTCACCCAGCCGCGTCGCCATCCTCGTCACCGAGCTGGATCCGAACGACGCGCGGCTCGATGCCTACCGTGAGGGATGGACGATCCGGTGATCGAGGCGCTTCGTTCGGTGCTTCAGTTCCGGCGCGTCGAGTTCGACCTCGTGGCGCGCCGGTTGCGCAAAGGCGTCGCCGTCGGCGATCGCCGCAGCATCGCGCGCCTCTAGCTCCCGCTCCGTGGCGATCACGAGTCCGGATCGGCGCGACGGCGACGTTCCCGCCGCACGCCCACGAGCAGCGCCACCGCGATCAGAATTGAGATCGCGCCGATGACGGCCCACAGGGCTTCGCCGGTCATGAATGATCCTTCGATCACACCGATGCCCTGAAAGAACCACACGACGCCGATGGCCAACAAGGCGACGGCGATCACCAGTCGTGCCCACATGGTGGGACAGCTTGGCGGTTCGTCGCCCGCGATACCAATACAACCTCGCGGGTGGGCATCGTCCTCGTTGCACGTGCAGTTGCGTACGCTCGGCGACCGATGGACGTCGCCTGGTTCGTGGTGGCTGCGGGTGGACTACTCGTGTTCGCGGCGTCGATCTTCGCGGCGCGACACCCGACGATCCCGAAGTGGGAAGCGCGTATCTTTCGCGCCGTCAACGGTTTGCCGGCGTGGCTCTACTGGGTGCTCTGGGTGCCCATGCAGCTCGGCAACCTCGTCGTCGGCACAGGTGCCGGCCTCGCAGTCGCGTGGTGGCAAGGTGAGCTCGACGTTGCCATCGGTGTCATCGCGGCGATGGTGCTGAAGCTCGTGACGGAACGCATCGTTCGCCGCGAGATGGCGAACTACCTCGAAGTGCGTCAGCGTCCCGGCACCAGCGAGCCCGGCGCGGTGCTGCGAGGAGGCGACGTCCCGGCCAAGGGGCCGAGCTTCCCGTCGGGTCACGTCATCCTGGTCGCCGCGGTTGCATGCCTCGTCGCGCCGCTGCTGCCGTGGCCGGGTTACGTCGTCGCGTTCGGCCTGACCTTCCTCGTGATGCTCGG
>JBEVDP010000437.1:0-5274 GCA_040513235.1 Acidimicrobiia bacterium
TGGGTCGTCATCGCGCAACAGCCTGGCCTCCAGCTTTTCCAGCTGGCTGCGCCTCCTCGCGACGTGCGGTTTCGTCGCATGGACGACATCGCTGACGCGGTCGGCGAGCGTCGACCTCTACACGGGGGACGCCATCGCACATCCATGGCACACCGCTCGCCACGACGGCGACACCCGCGCGCGTCGTTAACTCGTGCCGCCAGCGCAACAAGTTCCGCGGACCACGCGCGGTACCGATGGGCGTCGTGAATACGAGCGCCGGATCACCCCACACCTTCGCGGCCATGCGCGCTCGAGGCTGGCGCGCCCCGATGCTCGCGCAACGCGGCCACCACGAACGCCGACATCGGCACCGTACGCACTCTCGCTTGTGATCGTTCCCTCGTCGAGGTCGATCCGGTCAGCGCCAACGTGGTCCACCTTGAGTCACACCATGCTGAAGCCCGTGTAGCCGTTCTCTACGACCGCGGCGCACTTGGCCATGTAGCGGATGAGGCCACCCGTGTACGGCATGTAGCTGCGGGGCTTGCCCGGCACGTTCGCGCCGAGGTACCAAGAGTTGCAGCTCGGATGCACTTGGATCGGACCCGCGAACTTGTTGACCCGTTCGGCCCATTCGTCTTGCGCCGCACGATCGGCCTCGATGCTCCGGTAGCTGTTCGCGCGCATGTGTTCGATGCAGGCCGTGATCCACTCGACGTGATGCTCGATGGAAGTGACCATGTTCGTGAGGACGGACGGGCTTCCCGGGCCGGTGACGGTGAACAGATTCGGGAATCCCGCCACCGCCAATCCCAGATATGCCTTCGGCGACTCCGCCCAGACGTCGCGCAGCGACACGCCGTCGCGCCCGCGTACGTCGATGCGCGAAAGCGATCCGGTCATCGCGTCGAAGCCGGTCGCGTACACGATCACGTCCAGTTCGAGAAAGCCGTCGTGTAGGCGGATCCCGCGCGGCTCGATCGACTCGATCGGGTTCTTACGCAGGTTGACGAGATGGACGTTGTCTCGGTTGTAGGTCTCGAAGTAGCCCTCGTCGATGATGACGCGCTTGCAGCCGAACGGATAGTGGGGCACGAGGTCCTCGGCGGTCCGCGTGTCGTGTACCACGCGCCGGATCATCTCGCCGTAGAGGCGCGTCGCTGCTTCGTTCGCCTCGATGTCGAAGAACACGTCGGCCCACGCGAAGCAGCCCGCGAATCCCAGTTCGTCGACCTTCGCGAGCTGCTCGTCCCACGACGCCTCGCGGATGTTCGTGAGCTCGCCCCGGCCCAAGAACGACACCGCGCCGAACCGCGCGGTTCCTGCGGGCGACGCCCACTGGGCAGTGCGAATGTCGGCGTACTGCGACTTGAGCTCCTCGAGTTCCTTGGGCCCGAGCGGCCGGTTCGGCGAAGGAAGGGTGTAAGCAGCCGATCGCTGCAGTACGAACAGCTCGGCCGCGTCGTTCGCGATCACCGGGATCGACTGGACGCCCGACGAGCCCGTCCCGATGACGGCGACGCGCTTTCCGGTGAAGTCGTAGCCAACCTTCGGGAACCGGTTCGTGTAAAGGCTGTCGCCGCGGAACGAGTGCAGCCCCGTGATCGTCGGCTCGATCGGCGCCGACAAGCACCCGGTCGCGGCCACCACGAACTTCGCGACCACTCGCTCTTCGGAATCGGTCTCGATGATCCACGTCGAACTCGCGTCGTCGTAGGTCGCGCGCTGGACCGAGGTGCCGAAGGTGATGCCGTCGCGGAGTTCGAGCTTGTCTGCGACCCAGTTGAGGTAGCGCTCGATCTCCTCCTGCGCGGGCATCAGCTCGGTCCAGTCCCACGCCTGCTCGAGGTCGGGGAATTTCGTGAACATGTACTCGACCGACTGGATGTCGACACGCGCCCCCGGGTAGCGGTTCCAGTACCACGTCCCACCGAGGCCGGCGCCCCGTTCGAAGACCCGCACCTCGAAGCGCGCGTCGCGCAGCTTGTGCAAGGCGTAGAGCCCGGCGAAGCCCGCGCCGATGACAACGACATCGGCATCGACCGTCTCCATCTCCATCAGCAGATCATGTCGCACCCGACCGGTTCGATGAAGCCCAGCGGCGGGAGGGCGAGTGCAGGGTGGTGGAATACGTGTGGCGAAGGCGGGCATGATGCATCCTTCGTTGAGGCGCTGGCGGAGCTCGCGTCCATCGAACCGTGTGACGACAGCGATGGTCTTTCCACTCGTGATGAGCCTCGAAGCAGGCTGGCGCATGAGCGCCCGGCGCGGAAGATCGGCTACGACACGAGCGGCATCCGGCGGTTGCTCGACGGCGAGCGTTCAGCCACTGCGGCAAGGGAGTATCGGGCACGATGGATGCGGTGCGGTTCTTCCATGACCCGGACACGGCGAGGCAGGTTCGCGGCGTCCTGGACGACGCGGGGTTCACTCTCGATGCGCTCACCGAACGTCTCGGGCCACAGGTTTTCGCGCACCTCTCGGGCGGTGAGCTCGCGCCGTTACACCGGGCGACGCGTGCCGCAGATGCACTCGACACCTTGCTGCGGCTCTTCGTCATCGGCGTGCCGGTTTCGCTTGCTTCGGCGCGGAAGGCCCTTGCACCCGTGCCCGTCGAAATGTTCGTGACCGGCGGCGTCGTATCGGTGAACGGCGACGAGGCGGAGTCGCTGATCGGGTTGCGACCGCTCGGCAGACCGGAGCACTGGGTGGTCGCACACGACTTCGCGCCGACACGTGGTCGCCCGATCGCGACCGACCACGTGCTCGGCGTGAGCGCCTCGACGATGGCACTCGCCGGAGCGACGATCCGCCGGCCCATTCGCGCGGCCTTCGATCTCGGTACAGGGTGCGGCGTGCAGGCGCTGTATGCCTCGTCGCACAGCGAGCGCGTCGTCGCGTCTGATCTCAACCAACGTGCGGTCAGGCTCAGCATGTTGACCATGGAGCTCAATGGCGTCACGAGTGTCTCGGTGCGATCCGGCAACCTGTTCGAGCCCGTCGGACAGGAGACCTTCGAGCTGATCGTCGCCAATCCGCCGTTTGTCATCTCACCGTCGCAGCAGTACCTGTTCCGTGACGCGCAGGCGCCTCTCGACGAGCTGTGCCACACGCTGGTCAGGTCGGCCCCTACGTACCTGGTCCACGGTGGCCACTGCCAGCTACTGGCCTCATGGGCGCACGTGAAGGGCGAAAATTGGCGCGACCGACTCGCCGGTTGGTTCGACGGCACTGGCTGCGACGCGCTTGTGTTGGCGCGCGAGACGCTCGACCCCGGCGCGCATGCCGCGAGCTGGCTGCGCCAAACCGAACCAGCAGCGCGGTGGGATCCCGAGTACGACGAGTGGATGACCTACTACGAGCGGCACCGGATCGAAGCCATCGGCCTCGGGCTGATCACGCTGCGCAAGCGGGGCGACGACCACACGTGGTTCCGGGCCGAAGAAGCCACGCAAGACTTCGTGATGCCGTGCGGCGACCAACTCGGCGCCGCGTTCGAACTCGTCGACTTCCTCGATGCGCACGCGGACGAGAAGCTCAGCGAGGCGGTCCTCCGTGCCGCCCCCGATGTGATCCTCGACGAACGAGCACAGCCGACGGCGGGTGGGTGGTCGGTCACCGACCGGGTATTGCGGCAGACCGCGGGGTTGTGCTGGGAGGGCGAGATCGACGAGGTGGTCGCGGCGATCGTCGCCGCATGCGACGGAAGGGCATCGCTCGGCACTGTGTTTCGCGACGCCGCGCATGCTGTCGATGCGGACCCGTCGACGCTTGTACGTGCAGCGCTTCCCGTTGTCCGCCGGCTGGTCGAGCAGGGCTTCCTGCTCCCGGAAGTACGATGACGCTCAGAGCTTCTTGTTCTGCAGCACGTCGAACTTCGCCGTCACAGCGGCGCCGAGCTTGCCCGACGTGGCCTGCGGCGAGTAGCTCATCTCGAGCTTGCTGTACTGCAACGAGAACTGTTCCATCGGCGTGCCTGCTTCGGTGTCGCTGTGTTGCACGCCCGTGACTTGCACGTCAGACAGCTTGTACTTCAAGAAATCGACGGTCTTGCTCTTGCCCGCGGTCCGCGCGCCGCTCAGTGTCGCCACCTTGTGATGAACGCCGGTCGCGCACGAGAGGAACAACTTCGGCGACGCCTTGCTGATCCGAGCCACGAAGTGCATGTCCTGGAACGCGGCTTTTCCGCTTCCTCCGCCGCCGCCGACACCCGAGCTCCCGGCGTGCGTGACACCCCACGACCAGGACTCGACGTCGATCTCGTTCTCGTGGGCGGCGTTGGTCGACTCGCCCTCGATCCCGTCGAGCTTCAAGAACCACTTCTCCGCCACGACACTCACACTGCCCGCGCCAGCGCCGCGACGCAACCGCTACCACTCGTGGTGGCGCACTACATCGCCCCTGACGTTCGAACCACCGCCGTCAGTGCTCGATGGTGCGCGCGTCGGTCGAGCTGCTTGCGCCACTCGGCGGCGATGATGCCGTTCCCTGGGGACGGGGTTTCATGAGTCCCAGATCGGTCCGAAAGCAGGGTTCGCTGACTAGCAGCTTCGCTTGAAAGGCCCATGAGCTCGTGTCGGAGGGGGGACTCCATCCCTCGCCCCACGTCTCCCGCTGCCGTCCGTTCGCTATCGCGGCCTGGTCGCGATCATGCACTCCCCCAACTCTCGCGAGGACTCCCGGAACGATTCCCGTCCGGGGACTCCCGCCGAACGTGGTGCACCCTGGCGGCGGCGTTAGCGGTTGATGTCAGCGACGAGTTCGAGCAGATGGGCGAGGTCGTTGAGGGGCGCGTCGATGCTGTTGTGCAGGTCGCCTTGGAGCCCGACGCGGAGGGTGGTGACCCCGGCGTTGCGATAGAGCTGGAGGCGTTCGCGTACGAGGTCATCGGTGCCGATGAGGTTGGTGCCGAGAGCGATCTCGGTCGGCACTCGCTCGCGGGCGGCCTTCTTGTCGCCCGCGAGCCAGAGGCGTTGCACCTCGCGCACGTCGTCGCCGTAGCCCTGGCGTTGGAATGCGTTGTTGTAGAAGTTGGTTGTCGCGGACCCCATCGCGCCGAAGGTGAACGCGTAACCCTCGGCATGACGGCGCCCAGCGGCTTCGACGTCGTCGGTGAATTCGAGTCCGACCGCGACGGTGAGGTCGAGATCGTCGAACGGGCGTCCCGCGTGGGCGGCGCCTTCACGAATCGGGTCGAAGAAGACGTCGGCGGTCTCGGGGAAGAACGAGTTGCCGATCCATCCGTCGGCCAGCCCACCGGTGAGCCGAAGATTGTTCGGGCCGAGCGCTGCG
>JBEVDP010000438.1:0-2701 GCA_040513235.1 Acidimicrobiia bacterium
TCTCCAACCACTTCAAGCTCTTGTAGCCGTACATCGGCGCGACGTAGAGCCGGACCGGTCCGCCGTGCGCGGTCGAGAGCAGATCGCCTTCGAGCTCGTAGGCGACGAGTACATCGCGTCGTCGTGCCTGCTCTATGGAGAGGCTCTCGGTGTACGTGCCGTCGAACGAGGTGAACAGCACGTACTTGGCGTCGGGTTGCGCGCCGACCGAATCGAGCACGTCGCTCAACCTGACGCCCTTCCACATCACGTCGTGCACGCGCCAGCCCGTGACGCACTGGAAGTCGCGGGTCATCGACGTGGGTGTCATCGCAACGAGCTCGTCGTAGGTGAAGGTGCGTTCTTGGCCGACGAGGCCGTGCACGCGCAGCGTGTACTCGGCGCGGCTGCGCTTGGGAAGCTCGGTGGTGACCGAGTAGATGCGGAACCGTCCGAAGGGGAGGAGCGAGGCGACGCCGGTGCCGTCCTTCGAGATGAGCGGACCGACGGTGCGCTCGAGGAAGTCTTGGATCCGCGCGCCGAGGAGCACACCGGCCGCGCCCACCCCGGCGAGGCCGAGCACGACGCGCCGGCCGACTGGGCGGCCCCGCGGCTCGACGCCCGGTCCTCGGTCTCCGGCTTCGGGTCGCACATCGCTGGTTGCCATCATTCGACCGCCATCACCCAAGGGTACGGATCAGGCAACGGATTCGGATGGGCGCGCGCTGCATGTCGACACTGTCACGTGACCGCCGATTTCGTGACAGAAGCCGCAGTCAAACAGCGAGCGAGTGAAGAGACGGAGCCTCCGAAGTGAGCGCAGCGAACGTAGGGGCGCAGGAGCGAGCGTGTTCCCCTCGCCGCAGAAGCCGCAGCCGAACAGCGAGCGAGTGAGAAATCAGGCGCCGTACTTGGCGAGGCGGCCGGCGTTGGCGAGCATGAACGCCATCAGGTCCTTGGTCGGACGCATGCCGAGGCCGCCGCGCAGGGCCCACTTCTCACCGAACTGCTCGACCTCGTCGCGACCACAGCGCTCGCTCCACAACAGCGCGGGCACCGGATGCCACGAGTGCGCGGCCATCTGCGACGGCGTGGAGTGGTCGCCACTCACGCAGATCACGTCGGGGCCGAGCTCGCGCAGCTGCGGCACGTACGCGTCGAGTGCTTCGACCGCGGCGATCTTGCGCGCGCGGTCGCCGTCTTCACCGGCGGAGTCGGTGTACTTGTGGTGCAGGAAGAAGTAGTCGTAGTCGTTCCACGCGTCGCGCATGATCGCGAGTTGTTCGTCGAGATCCGCCGGACGGCCGAGCACGTCCATGCCGAGCAGGCGCGAGATGCCGCGGTACATCGGATAGATGGCGACAGCCGCGGCGCGCAGGCCGTATCGCTCCTCGAAGCCCGGCAATTCGCGGTGCGTGTCGAAGCCGCGGAACAACACCACGTTCGCCTTCACGTGGTCGGCGAGCGCGGCGCGCACCTGTGCGTCGACCTCGGCGAGCAGATCGGCGGTGCGCTTCGCTTCCGGGTCGAGCGGCTCGACGGTGAGCGGTGGCACGTCGGTGTGCTGCGGGTCGGAATCGGTGAGACGCGGGTCGAGCCCGGCCCCGCGCAGCACGACCAGCACGCGGTGCTCGCGCTCGTGCCGGAAGAACACTTCGATGCCCGGCACCTGCACGGTCGACTGCAGCCGCGCGACGACTTCCTGCGCTTCGGGGTCGGGGATGCGGCCGGCGCGACGGTCGGTGATCTTGCCGTCGACCAACGTGGCGAGGTTGCCGCGCGCGGCGCCGTCGCCGGCGCGCAGCTCGAAGTCGAGACCGGCGGCCGACAACGCACCGCGCCCGAGCTCGAACTGCTCGGGGTCGTAGCCGAACAAGCCGAGGTGGCCGGGGCCCGAACCGGGCGTGATGCCCGGACCGACCGGGTCGACGAGCCCCGAGACGCCTTCGCGTGCGAGTTGGTCGAGGTGCGGGGTGACGGCTTCCTCGAGCTCGGTGCCGTGATCGGCGTCGGCGTAGCCACCGAGACCGTCCATCACCACGAGGACGATCTTCGTGTCGGCCGGCTGGACGAGCGGCGTGAGGTCCATGCCGTGAACGCTACTTTCCGCGCTTCGCGGTGGTCGGGGTCGCGGCCTTCGAGGTGGCGGGCGGCGCCGGCGCACCGTCGAAGTCGACCGCGCCGTGCATCGCCGCGACGACTGCGCGTGCGATGCGATCACCGCCGAATCGGGTGTAGTGCGTGCCGTCGGGGGAGCGGGCCTGCACCAGCGCGCCACCGGCGTCGGGGAGGTACTCGGCGTAAGCGCCGTCGGACCCCTTCAACAAGTCGTAGGTGTCGACGTACACGACGCGCCCGGGGCGCAACGCGGCTTGGTCGCGGATGATCTGGTTGATGAGCTGGTAGCTCTCGAGCTTGTCGTCCTGCCGCACGATCGGTACGCCGGTCCAGATCAGCGTGCGGCCGTCGACCGCGACCGCGTCCATGAGTCCGCCGACACGTCGCGCGTACTCAGTCTTCCAACCAACGCTTCCGAACTGGGCGCCTCCGCCGTCGCCGGTCATGGTCTGGTTGTCGTTGGAGCCGAGGGACACGACCATCACGTCGGGGTGGTCGGTGTTCGCGACGTCGACGAGGTGCGCGGGCCAGTTGAACACCTCGGGCCGCGCGAGGCCGGTGGAGATGTGCGTGTCGACCTCGCCGATCGTCTGCACCGACGGGT
>JBEVDP010000439.1:0-3298 GCA_040513235.1 Acidimicrobiia bacterium
GTAACCACTCGCGGTGTTGCTGCGCGTGTCTTCGCACCTTGTAACGCTGCAGGTTGTGTCACCTGTGTGTCATGAGGTCGACAAAAGCGCAGGTCAGAGTGGTGGAGGTGGGGGGAGTCGAACCCCCGTCTCCCGGACTCTCAGTGGGACTTCTCCGAGCGCAGCCGATCGGAAGTGTTGGCCGGCTCCAGGTGATCGGCACCCCGGAACCGGCCCGAGCCTCGATGAAATGTCCTGGTGGGCCTCGAGGCCAAACTCACCAGTAAGCCATCCTGGATGACGCACCGCTCGAGCGAATGACGAACTCGATGCGGGCGTGCTGACTAGCTAACCGCGAGGGTTAACTAGGCAGCCATTGCCAGACGGTTGTCATCGGCAGGTATAAGTGGTGCCGGCTCTTTTGCGACGCTCCGGCAACGTCGGCTCGCTTCTCCCACCTCGATCCCCGAGATCGAAGCCACGCACCCCCATGTCAAGCGGTTGGCGGGCGGGGCGTGTGCGGTGCCGACCAACCGGACTGTTCATCATACCCCCAGGGACACCGGCGTCCGGGTTTGAGTACTACCTACTCAGGAGCTCCGAGCCTGGTTCGCGGAGGGTGTGCACACCCCCCGAAGCAAACAAGGAGCACCCCGAATGTCCCCCCGATTCAAGCGTTTGCGCGTTGCGGGCATCGTTGTGGCCGCGGTGGTCGCGGTGCCGGCGATCGCCTCGGCACTGCCCGTGATCGACCTGCCGTTCGAAGCGACGTACACCGGTTGCCTCAAGCCGAGCGGCGAGATCAACAAGGTCGCCCAAGGCGAGAACCCGAAGTCGGCCTGTAACGACAACGACAAGGAGATCCACATTTCCGGCGGCGACATCACGGCCGTCAACACGAGCAACGGTCTCACCGGCGGTTCGCTCACCGGCCCTGCGAACCTCCAGATCGCGCCGTCGTTCCGGCTCCCGCAGGCGTGTTCGAACTCGGCGATCCCGCGATGGAACGGCAACAGCTGGACATGCGGCACTGACACCGGTGGTGGCGTGCACACGTCGACGATCGGTCTCGGCGACATCGTCGCGGCGGGCCCGACCGACAACTGCATCGACGGTGACGCGTTCACCGGCGTGACGGAGAACACCGCGAGCACGCAAGCGCTGCAGTTCTCCCTGCCCGCGGGCAAGTGGCGGCCGATGACCACCGGCGACACGCGGTGGTACATGAACAAGACCTCTGATCTCTTCGACGGCGAGACCTTCGCCATGGGCTTCGTGAAGATGGAGATCGTCAAGAACACCAACGGGAACCAGAGTGTCGTGAGCACCTGGATCCGCGGTGAAGCGGAGAACCTCGACGGCGGCGGCATGCCGTACGACCAGGACTTCGGAAGCTTCACGACCGACGGCACTTCGCAGATCATCCTTCGCGCGACTGCGCACGGGAAGGCGTGCACGACCGCACGACTGCTGGCGCCGACGATCGAGTTCATGAAGGTGGGCTGAACGGAAAGAAACTGCGAAGCGGCGGGCTCCGGCCCGCCGCTTCTGCGCGTCGGGATATGGACCGCCCGTCTGCTACTGTCACCGGCTGCACCGCGACGTCAGGGTCGAGGCTCGCTTCATGCGCTCCCCGGCGTTACCCCCTGGTGCTTGCCAGTCATCAAAATTCAGTCAGCTTGACTGCGAACGGCTCGCCTCGTCCTTCGCCACACGGCCAGACGAGAGCCAGGAGCAAATTCGTGTCATCCAGTTTCATCGACCTCGGCGTCCCCGCCGATCTCGTCGCCGCGCTCGACTCGCGGGGCATTACGGCCCCGTTCGAGGTTCAGGCCGCGACGATCCCCGACCTCATCGCCGGCCGCGACGTCTGTGGCCGGGCCCCCACCGGTTCCGGCAAGACGCTCGCGTTCGGCATCCCGCTTCTCGCGATGGTCGGCAAGGCCAAGCCCCGCCGGCCGCGCGCACTCGTGCTCGCGCCGACGCGTGAACTCGCCGCGCAGATCACTCGCGAGCTCGCACCGCTCGCGGCCGTGCGCGGCCGGTCCGTTTTCGCCGTCTACGGCGGCGTCGGCTACGAACCGCAACGGCGTGCGATGCGCCGCGGTGTGGACGTGCTCGTCGCGTGCCCCGGCCGTCTGCACGACCTCGTCGAGCAGGGCGTTGTGCGCCTCGACTCGGTTTCGACGGTCGTCATCGACGAAGCCGACCGCATGGCCGACATGGGCTTCCTTCCGCAGGTGCGCAAGCTCCTCGACGAGACGAGCGAGCAGCGCCAGACGGTGCTGTTCTCCGCGACGCTCGACGGCGCGGTCGCAGTCCTGACACGCGAGTACCAGAACAACCCGATGAAGCACGAGGTCGGCGCGATCGAGCCCGACATCACTGCGGCCGACCATCGCTTCTGGAAGGTCGAGCCCGGCGACCGCAACGAGCGCGCCGCCGACTTGATCGTCGACGCGGGCCCCACGATCGTATTCTGCCGCACCCGCCACGGTGTCGACCGAGTCGTGCAAGTGCTCGGCCGCAACGGCGTGCGCGCGGCGGCCATCCACGGTGGCCGCAACCAGAGTCAGCGCGACAAGGCGCTGCGCGCGTTCACCGACGGTCATGTCTCCGCGCTCGTCGCGACCGACGTCGCGGCTCGTGGCATCCACGTCGACGACGTCGCCTGTGTCGTGCACTTCGACTTGCCGGCCGACTCGAAGGACTACCTGCACCGCTCGGGTCGCACGGCTCGCGCCGGGGCGTCAGGGATGGTCGTGTCGTTCGTCGGACGCCACCAAGCCCGGGAAGCCCGGCGCCTGCAACGCGACGCCGGTATCGACGTCGACTTCGAGCAGCCTCCGGCCCCGTCGGGCGAACGGCGCGCGCCGGTCGCACCGTTGCCGCCGCCGCAGCCCTCGCACCGTCCCGGTGGGCGGCCGCAGGGCAACCGCAAGCGCCGTCCGACCGAGTCGGGCAACCGCCGCCGCAGCGCGCGTCGCTAAGCGGGAACGGAATCGAGCTCGGCGCGCTTGGCTGCCATCCGGCGGCCGAGCGTGCCGATGCGTTCGATGCGCTCGAGCAGTGCGTCGCGCGCGACTTCGGCTTCCGGCGTGAGACCGGTCAGTCCCTCGATATTCCAGTGACGCAGTACGACGGGCACGAGGATCTGCTCGTAGTGCACGGAGAAGTCGTAGATGCCGGCGCGGGCGATCGCCTTGGCATGACGTTCGAAGTCGACGATGCCCGTGCCGGGCATCTCGAACGTGCGCACCTGACGCTCGATCGAGCACACCAGATGCGACGGGTCGAGCTCGATCGCCGCGCTCGCGAC
>JBEVDP010000440.1:0-10995 GCA_040513235.1 Acidimicrobiia bacterium
GCGCGCCCGGCTGGCCGCTGGATGAACCTGTCCTGGCTCGCCCTGTCGGGGATCGGGGTCGTCGTGCTCGGCGCGTCGACCGCCGGTGCCCGGCGTGACGACATCGCGCCGTGGGAGGCGCGGGTCTTCCATGCCGTCAACGGTCTGCCGGGCTGGCTGTACTGGATCCTCTGGGTGCCGATGCAGCTCGGCAACCTCGTCGTCGGAACACTCGTCGGTCTGGTGTGCGCGTTGGTGGCCGGCGAAGCCCTCGTCGCCGTCGGGGTGATCCTGGCGATGCTGCTCAAGCTCGTCATCGAGCGCATCGTCCGGCGCCGAATGGCGGTGTACCTCGAAGTTCGCCAGCGGCCCGGCACCAGCCAGGTGGACGCAGTGCTGCGTGGTGCGGACGTCCCGTCGTCGGGGCCGAGCTTCCCGTCGGGTCACGTCATCCTCGTCGCCGCGGTTGCATGCCTCGTCGCGCCGGTGCTGCCGTTGGCGGGCGGGGTCGTCGCGTTCGTCCTGACCTTCCTCGTGATGTTCGGACGCGTCTACGTCGGCGCGCACAATCCACTCGATACAACGGCCGGACTCGGCGCCGGTCTCGTGCTCGGGGGAGTGCTCACGGCCTTCTTCGGCTGAAAACGGGAGAGCTCCGGCATCCCGGTTCGGGTTTGCGTCAGCACAGTCCCTGGTACCGCGAACCGTCTCATGAGCTACTCCCAGGGGGATTAATGCCGTCATCTACCTTCGGGCGCCGAATTCTCGCGCTCGGTGCCGCGGTCGCGGCACTGTGCGTGCTACCGGCCACCAATTCCGAAGCCGCGCCGGCGCAGATCGGGTGCAACACCCGCACCAACAACACATATTCGAAACTGCTCGAATGTGTCCGTCTCGACGGCGTCCGCGCGCACCAAGCTGCGCTCCAAGCCATCGCCGACGAGAACGACGGAACTCGCGCCGCGGGGACATCCGGCTACACGGACAGCGTCGACTATGTCGTCGAGACGCTCACAGCCGCCGGATGGAACGTGACGCTCGACGAGTTCCCATTCCAGTTCTTCCCGCCCGCGCAACTGATCCAGCTGACACCGATCTCCGCGAGTTACGAAACCGGCGTCTTCGTGGGATCCGGCACCGGGATCGTCGACGGCGACGTCTTGCCTGTCGACATCAATCTCGTGCCACCCCGCGCGTCCACGAGCGGGTGTGAAGCGGCCGATTTCGCAGGGCTCAACTGGAGCGGTGACGCTGACATCGCGTTGATCCAGCGCGGCACGTGCCCCTTCGCTCAGAAGGCGCTGAACGCCGAAGCCGCGGGCGCCGAAGCCGTGGTCATCTTCAACCAGGGCGACACGGAGCTGCGCGAAGGTCTCATCGTCGGCACGCTGGCCCCCTCCTCCGTCGGCATCCCGGTTGTCGGCGCGTCGTTCGCCGACGGTGCGGCACTGTCGCAGGCGGGCTCGACGGCGCACGTACAGGTCGACCCGTCCGAGAGTCGCCCGCAGGTGAACGTGATCGCCGAGCTTCCCGGTGCCAACGACGAGAACGTCGTCATGGCCGGTGCCCACCTTGACTCCGTGCAAGCCGGTCCGGGGATCAACGACAACGGCAGCGGCTCGGCTGCGCTGTTGGAGGTCGCCGAGCAACTCGGCAAGCTGCACCCGCAGAACACGCTGCGCTTCGCGTGGTGGGGCGCCGAGGAAGCCGGACTCATCGGTTCGACGGAGTACGTCAACGGGTTGTCGGACGACGAACTCGCCCGCATCGCGCTGTACCTCAACTTCGACATGGTCGGCTCCCCGAACTACATCTTCATGACGTACGACGGCGACGAGTCCGGGTTCCCGGCGCCGGCCGGTGTTCCGGTGCCGCCCGGGTCGATCCAGATCGAGGATCTCTTCGAGTCGTACTACACGCTCGCCGCCGAGCCGTATGACGACGCGCAATTCAGCGGTCGGAGCGACTACCAGGCGTTCATCCTCAACGGCATTCCGGCCGGCGGTCTGTTCACCGGCGCCGAAGTACCGAAGACGGCGGCGCAAGCCGCGATCTGGGGTGGCACCGTGGGCGCACAGTACGACCCCTGCTACCACCTCGCGTGCGACACGTTCGCGAACAACGACGACCACGCGCTCGACGTGAACAGCGACGCGATCGCGTTCGCAGTGATGACGTACGCGTACTCCACCGAGTCCGTCAACGGTGAACCGGGCGCACGCGTGCCCGGCTCGTTCACGATCCCCGCACCCGCCGGCCCCGAAGGCACGGTCGGTTAGGGAGGCGGTTCCGGCTGTTTGGTCCTCGCACTCCGTGTTCCGGAGTGTGAGGACCAAACACATGCTCATGCGACGATCGGGTGACAATCCGGTGCTTGCCTGTTGGCCGGCGACCGACGATCCTTCGATCACATGTCGAGCGAGGAGCCGCGCCGGCTGCATGCGGTCCCGCCGGCGGACGATCCGTCGACGGGCTTGGCAGGCGCGCGGGCCGCGCTGAGCCACGGTCGGCTGGCCGACGCGCGCCGGCAATTCCTCGCAGCGGCCGCCGCGGCCGCCGCTGTCGACGACACGATCACCCGAGCGGAAGCAGCGATCGGCGGTGGTGGACTCTGGTTGTACGAGCTACGCGTCGTGGACGAACGCGCCGCCTATCTCGAGCTGGTCCGCGACGCACTGAACTCCTTGCACGACGAGCGGCCCGACCTCCAACTGCGACTGCGGGCGCGGCTCGCGGCCGAAGCAACCTACGACGAGACGGGCACGCTCGACGATTTGCGCGCGGTCGTCGACGAGACGCGCGCGCTCCGAGACGCGACTGCACTCGCGGAGTCGCTGTCGCTGCTTCATCACGCGATGCTGACGCCGCGCTACGCGCGCGAACGACTGGAAGTCGCCAACGAGCTCGTCAGCGTCAGTGCCGCCTTCACTGACCGCACGCTGGCGCTGATGGGCATGCTTTGGCGCACCGTCGACCTCTTCTTGCTGGGCGACGGCTCGGCCGAGCGCGCGCTCGCCGATCTCCGGCTGCGTGCAGACGAGTCTGACTTCGCCGTCGGCCGGTACGTCGTCGCCGCGATCGACACCATGCTCCTGGTGCGCGCGGGTCGGTTCGACGATGCCGAGACGAGCGCAGCGGAGTGTCACCGCTTGGGAAGCGAGGCCGGGGATGCCGACGCCGACGTCTGGTTCTTCGCACACCTCCTCGCGATCCGATGGCTCCAAGGCCGCGGACACGAGCTCCTTCCGGCACTCGACGAGGTAGCGCGCGGGACCGTGATCGTGCATGCGTACGCGCCGTACGTCTGGACAGCCGCCGCGTTGCTCGCCGCGGAAGCGGGCCGGCCCGACGACGCGCGCGTTGCCCTCGATCGCGTGCTGGCGGGCGGGCTCCAGTCGCTCCCCGAGACGAGCGTCTGGCTCCCGGCGCTTTGGGGTATCGCCGAGACCGCGGTAAGGCTCGGCGACACCGAGACGATCCGAGAGGTCATCGACCGCCTCAAGCCGTACGCGACACTCCCGATCATGGGTTCGCTCGCGATCGTGTGCTTCGGTTCGATGGCGCGCCCGCTCGGATTGGCCCGGCGCGCACTCGGCGAACTCGATTCCGCAGTAGCAGCGCTCGAAGAGGCGCTCGTGCAGAACCGTCGACTGGGACACCTCCCGATGGTCGCGATCACGCGGTCCGACCTCGCGGAGACGCTCGTCCGTCGCGCGCACCCAGGTGACGTCGCGCGAGCCCGGGAGTTGCTCGACACCGCGATCACTGCGGGACGCGCGCTCGGCCTCGACGAACGCGCTGATTCCTGGGCGGAAGCGCTCGGCCGCGTCGCCTCCGGGGTAGGAACCGCGACTCGGCGCGGCGGCTTCTGGGAGATCGAGACGGGAAACGAAGTCGCGGTCGTACGCGACAGCACGGGCATGCGCCATATCGTGACGCTGCTCCAGCATCCGGCGCGCGATTTCAGCGCGGCAGACTTGACCGGAGCCGGGGTCGTCAGCGGCGCTGCGCAACCGGTTCTCGACGAGCGTGCGCGCCGTGACTACCAGCGGCGCATCGCGGAGATCGAGGCCGAGCTCGACGCGGCCGATCGGGATGCCGACATCGAGCGTTCCGTACGGCTGCGCGCCGAACTCGACGGCTTGCTCGACGAGGTCGAGCGCGTCGTGCGACCGGGTGGACGGCCACGCGCGTTCGTCGACAGCGCCGAGCGAGCGCGGACGTCAGTCCAGAAGGCAATCCGGCGCGCGCTCGCCAGCCTCGAGGCGTCGGCGCCGGCATTGGCTGCCGCGCTCGCGCAATCGATTCGCACCGGCACAACGTGCCGCTTTGATCCCACCCCCGAGCTGCCGCCGCACTGGGAAGTACGCCTCGACGACTGATCGCGATGCCGGGGCGTTCGCGTGTCCGAACGCGCGAGATCAGCTCGGGATGTCGATGACGACTTTGCCCATTGCGTCACCGGCAGCGACGAGCTGGAGCGCGTCGGCAACATTGGCTAATGGAAAGCGAGCGCCGATGTATGGGTCGACGCGGCCGGTCTCGACGAGATCGAAGAGTTCGCGTCGGTCACGCGCGGCCAGATCGGGCGCGTGGTGTGCGAACGAACGCGCCTCGAAGCCCAGGACGACGACACCCTTGAGGAGGACGAGGTTGAGTGGGATGCGCGGGATCTCACCCGATGCGTATCCGACGGTGACGAAGCGCCCGCCCCACCGGGTCGCACGCAACGCCTGTTCCGCCACCGGGCCGCCGACCTGGTCGAGAACGACGTCGGCACCCGGACCGGTGATCTCGCGCAGGCGCGCCTTGACATCCTCGTCGTGGTACGCGATCACAACCTCGGCGCCGCGCTGCAAGCAGAGGTCACGCTTCTCCTTTGTCGACGCGAGCGCGATCACTCGCCCACCGAGGATCTGCGCGATCTCGACCGCGGCCAAACCGACACCGCCTGCCGCGCCCGTGACCACGACCCACTCCCCGGCCTGCACCTCCGCGATGGAACGCAGCGCGTGATACGCGGTCGTGTGCGCGACGCCGAATGCAGCCGCGGGCCCGAAGTCGAACCCGTCCGGAATTCGTGTGAGCGCAGCCGCGGAGACGACGACTTGCTCCGCGAATGCACCGATCATCACCGCGCCGAAGACGGGATTGCCGGGTGCGAGCTCGTCGACGCCGGCACCGACGGTGCGCACGACGCCCGCGATCTCACTGCCGGGCGTGAACGGCACCGGTACCGAAAGCTGATACTTGTCGGCGACGATCAACACGTCGGGAAAGTTGACGGCGGCCGCCCGCGTCTCGACGAGTGCCTCGCCGGGCCCGGGCACCGGTGCGTCGACCTCTTCCACGACGACGACTTCGGGTAATCCGTACGTTCGACACACCGCGGCGCGCATGCGCGGGATCGTAACCTCGGGCTCAGCCGCCGGGCATGCGTTCGACGGCCGAACTGACGAAAGCGGCCTCGTCCTCGACCGAGAGCGACCCGTCGTTCAACACCGCCACTTCGAACAGGCCACGGTCGCGCTGCACGAGGATCAGATCGACGAACAGTGAACGTGCGGACGCTCCCACTTGCATGGTCCACGCGGCGCGGCGTTCTCCGATGGATGGAAAGTCGACCTCGTAGAACGGGATCGCCTCGAAATCAGCCCCCGCATTTGTGCTCTCGAAAGATGCCAGCAGCACTTCCTCATAGCAGCGCACGAGGCTTTCGTACTCGGCGACGAATTCCTCGGCACCGTTGGCATCCTCGGTCACGGCCGTCGCCGACGAGGCCGTGACGAACGCGCCGGACGCAAACGTGGGCGACTCGTCCTCGCTGACGGCTTGGTCGAGGTGGTCGGACCGACACTCATTCACGCCCTCGTCGAGTGCGGCGGCCGCGGCGTCTTCGGGATCCTCATCCGACCGGATCCATCCGTCGTTTTCGTCGAAATCCTCGAGCTCGAGGGCAAAATCGGCCGCCTCGGGCGCGTCGTGACCGCCGCCGCACGCGCCGACGATGACCAGCGCGACGAGCACCATCCGCAATGTCCTCATTCCAACGGACATTCGGTGAGCAGGTAGCGCTCGCACTCGCCGGGTTCAAGGTCGCGGGTCACGACCGCGCTCGCGGCGGCGATGAGATCCTGGTCGCGCAACGGAACGAGGT
The DNA here is from genome assembly GCA_040513235.1 of Acidimicrobiia bacterium. Classification (GTDB taxonomy): domain Bacteria; phylum Actinomycetota; class Acidimicrobiia; order IMCC26256; family PALSA-610; genus JANNHK01. Next base: position 6,137 of record JBEVDP010000440.1, read on the forward strand.
AGATCTTGCCGTCACTGCCGCCGAGCGTCACGGTTTCGCCATTCGGGTCGAAGGCCGCGGCAAAGAAGGCCGTCGTCGGACTCGCGATCTGCGCGATGGCCTTGCCATTGCGCGCGTCGACGATGATCGCCCGCCCATCGGCGCTCGTGGTCACCAGCCGCCTGCCGTCGGAGCTGAAACCGATGTCGTACACAGTGTCGGCGTGGAGTTCGATCTCTTCTTGTTCCCCGCCCCCGCCTTCGAGATCCTGCACCATGACATCGCCGTCGTCGCGGCCGAGCGCGAGCCGCTGGCCGTCGGGCGAGATGGCGAGCGAGAACCAGCTGGCCTGGTCAGTGCGATACGTATCGAGACGCTCGGAACGCGCGTTCTCGAGCCCGTCTTCCCGCGGTCCGGGCGCCGGGGGCGGCGGTCGCGCACTCACGCCGCGTTCGTCCAAGTGCCAGTGCACCGAGGTCTGGTCTTGGCTCGCGGTCACGAGCTCGCGTCCCTGCGAACCCGGTCGGAACGCGACGTCGAGCACGGTGCCCGTGTGCTCGTCGATGTCGGCGACGGTATCGCCATCCTCGATTTCCCAGACGTGAACACCATCTTCGCCGGCCGCCGCGACGTACCGTCCTTCGTCGTCGATCGCGACGGACCAGACCGCGCCGTCGGTAGCGCGCGTGAACCGCGTTCGACCGGCTTCGACATCGAACACGTACACCTCACCGTTCTCGTCGCCGGTCGCCGCGACCGACCCGTCCGCGTTGAGCGCGACCGTGTTGAACACCCCGCCGCTTCCGGCGAGTCGCTGCAGCAAGTCGCCCTCGCCATTCCAGACGCGCACCTCACCGTCGCCGCCGGCGGACGCGATTCGCGAGCCGTTCGCCGAGTACGCCACAGCCCACACGGGACCGGCGTGAGCAGCCGGCACGCGCATCACGCCAGCACCGAACGCTGACGCGACCACGAGTCGGTCGGGATCGCGCGGGTCGAAGCCGATCCGGGTCGGCGTCCCGGCCGTGGCGACGCGCGGTACGGACGCGATTTCACTTCCGTCGAGTACGTCCCACACGCGCAGCTGGTTGTCGCTCCCAGTCGTGACGAGGACATTGCCCGCCGGGTTGTAGGTCGCGGTGAGGACCGAACCCTCGTGGCCCGAGATACGCCGACGTTCTGCGCCCGTCGTCGCGTCCCAGATGATCAGCTCGCCGGTCTGGGTCGAAGTGACGAACGAATCGTCCGCCGGCGAGAACTCGGCGATGGCGTCGCCGTCGGGCACGTCGGTCTGGGCGACGGGGTCCGGGCTGCCCACCGCGTAGAGCGACACGTGCCCGTCGCCGCCCACCGTGACGAGGCGGGTGCCGGCCCGATCCAGCGCGGCCGCGAAAGGCACATCAGTCGGAACCGTCTCGACATCGCCGGTACCGAGCGCGGTCACGGCGACGCCGTCGTCGACTTCGTGTGCGAGATGCTGGCCGTCACCGCTGAAGGCCTTCACGCCGAATGCGACACTCTCGACCTCGTCGCGCGTCGCGCCGGCCTGGGTATCGACGATCGAGATCATCCCGTTTACGTCGGGCAAGGCGACCAGACGCCCATCGCGGGAGAAGAGCACGCCGGCGGTTTCGTCGAACCCAGGAGTCGGGCTGAGGACGTCGCGCACGTGTTCGCCCGTCGCCGGGTCCCAGAGTGAGATGGCGCCTCCATCGCGGACGAACGCGACGAGGCCCGTCGGGGTGAATGTGGCGCCATGGATCGGGAGTCCTGCCTTGAAGCCGACGTCGATCGGCGTTCCCGTGAGTCCCGCATACAGCGCCGACCGCAATGTCGGGGTCAGTTCTTCGGCGTCGAGGAGCTCGTGGGCGCGCAACGGGAGCAAGATGCGAGGATTCGGATCCGCAATGCCTGCGGTGCTCGCGATCGCGGCCCCGATGAGTGCTTCTTGGTCGGCTCGATCGCGTTCTCGGCGCGCCCGCTCCGCCGAGACCCATCCCCAAACGCCGACGCCGAGCACGACGCAAAGCGCGACGGCCATCCCGACGACAGCGAGCCGCAACCGCCGCCTGACGCGCCGGTCGCGCTCGGCCGCTCGGCGCGCATCGCGCGACTCGGCGATGAACTTCTGTTCGAGTGGCGTGAGTTCGGCGCCCTGTTCCTCGGACCATCGCTCCGCCTCGACGAGCGCGTCGCCGCTCAACAGGAAGTTGTCGGCTTGCTTGTAGCTGTCCCACACCGCCGCGGCGCGCTGGAACGGAGCGAGGTGCTCGTCGCGCCACGTGGCGTTGTCGGCGAGGATCGGTTCGATGAGACGGTCGTGGGCGAGCTCGTACCAGGCCGCGCCGCGCCCGGTCTCCGATCGCAGGAGGTGGGCGTCTTCGAGGACGTGCAGCACTTCGACCGAACGCGCCGCATCGCCTTCGGGGACCTGCGGGCCATGGAGCGCTTGGTCGCGAAAGCCCTGCTCGGTTATGAGCGCCGTCTCGATCCAGTCCCGGATCGCGCGCTCGCTCACGCCTGTCTGTGACGCCGCCGCCGCGACCCGATCCGCGTAATAGCCCGCGAGTGCGGCGTCGACATCCCCGGCGTGTTCGACGTCGGCTTCGTCGATCTCGGTTGTGCCTTCGGGAAGGCCATCCCACAGCCGGCTGCAGACGACCTGGAGCTGAACCGGTTCGACCGAGGGCCCGAGTTCTTCGCTGGCGACGTCCTGGCGTTGAACGCGCACGCGCCGGAGGTCGTTCACGAGCTTCGTCGCCGCGGCCTCGGAGAAGTGAACGCCGGCTTCTTCGGCTGGTCGTGTGATCGCGGCGCGGGCAGCGGTCTCACCGAGCAGGTCGAGCCGGTACGTGTTGGCGAGCCGGGTCGGGATGGCGCGCGTGAAGGGATCGAGCCCGGCGATCCAGTCTTCGCGCATCGAGAACAGCGCCCAACGGCCGCGATCACGGAGGGCCGCCCCGACTTGATCGACGAACGCCGCCTTCTCCTCGACGTCGGTCGAGTCAATGGTCAGCAGTTCTTCGAATTGATCGAAGATCAGCACGAGACCGTCGACGCCCGCGTGCCGCTGTTCGAGATAATCCCCGAGTGTCATCGTGACGAGCGCGTCGAGCGGCAGCTGCGACTCGCGGGGCTGCGCTTCTTCGAGCGAGAGCAGCGTGCTCATCACGTAGCGGTTGCGCGCCACGTCGAGCGCGGGCGGGAGCGGATTCGTCACACGGATCATCGGGAGGACGACGAAGTCCTCGTGCCGCAACGCAGGAACAATTGCCGCTCGGATGAGCGATGTCTTGCCCGCACCCGAGGGCGAGTAGAGCAGGACGATGCGTTCGGCGACGAGCAGATCAGTGACCCGCGTGATGTCGCGGTCTCGTCCGTAGAGATGTTCGCCTTCCTCGTACGCGCGTGGCCCGACATACGGGCTGCGACGCGCGGCGACGTCGACGGTCGTACTCATCGCGGGCGCGCGTCCCAGTGCTCCTGGAGCTGACGCATGAAGTCGTCCGTGCTCCCCCAGTAGATACTCACGTCGGCGCCCTGGAAGTACGTCTGGAGGTACCGACGGGCGCGGTCGGGCGCGATTGTCCGACCCTCCTCAGGATCGATCTGTACCGCGATGTGGGTGAATCGCTTGCGGCGGCCGCGGGCCTCGCGGTTCATGACCGTGCGGAACACGACGCGCGAGTCCCACTCGTCGAGGCTGAATCCCACGAAGAGCAATGCGCTGGCGACCCACTGTTTGCGGACGCACTCAGGGATCAACGCGTTGTTCTGGGTCACGCCGATCAGGAAGTCGAAGTAGTCGTCCTGACGCAACACGAGCGTGTCCGGCATCGCCAAGCGACCGAAGAGGTGGTACACAAGTGGCTGCTTCTCGGTGGGCTCGTAGTTGGGTTCATCGTCGAAGACCGACGGCGGCCAATCGACGTCGTTGCTCCACGGACACATCTCGACGCGCGGCTCCTTCTGCGCGGCGGTGAGCGCGTCAGTGAGCAGGCTCGCGGCGTTCGTCGTCACGTACATCGAGAACGGCAACCCCGCGAGCACCGTGAACGGATCCGACAGGCCCTGCTCGCGACGGAGCGACCAAACGCGCGTGAGCAGTTCGTCGAGTGTCGCCTGGCGAGGTTCGCCGGCATCGCTCGTATCGCCGGCGAGCATCTCGCCGTAGCGGTCCGCAAGCTCGTGCACGAGGTATTTTCCGAGCTCATCCTGTAAGAACGCATCGTTGAAGTTCACTGCCACGTATTGCGCAACCTGGGCCAGGTCGTCGCGGTTGTTGGCCATCGGAAAGCGAAACGTCTGTGCCCACCGACGTGCGATGTCGTGCCTCGTCCCGACCAGGACATCGGTCACGCCGGGACCGAGGATCGGCGTGCATTTGGCGTGTTCGATCGCGCTGATGAGCGTCGGCCACTGATCGAAGTCCTTGGTGGACACGAACCCCGGGCTGTACCACAGGCGTCCGCTCCGGAGCCGCGTAAACAGCAGCGGAACCCACCAGTCGGGCCGATCCCGCACGACGCCGCGGGCCGTCGACATCGCCCGATCGATGTGCCCGTGTTCGTCGAGAGCACGGAACAGCTCCGGCATGAAGCTGTCGACCGTCGCGATCGACACGTCGTGCTGCATCGCGATCACCGCGGGCACACCGACCTCCGCGAGCCGCGGTCCGACGCGCGACAGGGCACCGCCGGTCACGGGTGCGTTTCCACCCGCGCTCTGGCACGAAGCCAGCACCACCAACTGCGGGAGTGTCTGCAGGTCGCCGAAGCGCTCGACGAGCTTCTCCGCGGGAACGCGATCGGCAAGCCCGTCGTCGTTCTCCAGGAGGAGTTGGGGCTGACCCTCGACGACGAAGCCGTGTGCAACGAGGT
>JBEVDP010000441.1:0-6474 GCA_040513235.1 Acidimicrobiia bacterium
GCAAAGACGGGCGATCTTGTCCAGTCGATATCGGAAGCGCCGCCCGACTGACGCGCAGCCCGACAGTTGCGCGTGCGACGAGCGTGCTGCCTGATCAGGCGTAGACGGTGCGGGTGACCCACTCGGCGACCAACGCCGGCTTCTCTTCGCCGTCGATCTCGACCGTGAAGTTGCGGGTCACTTCCACCGCGTTGCCCTTCAGTTCGACGTTGGCGGTAACGGCGCGGGCCCTGATCCGCGATCCGACCTTCACCGGGTTCACGAACCGCACACGGTTGAAGCCGTAGTTGATGCCCATGAGCACGCCCGCGTAGCGGGTCGAGTCGGGTGGCGCCGCGCTGGCGCCGGCCGCGAGGTGGGTGAGCATCGACAACGTCAGGAAACCGTGCGCGATCGTCGTTCCGAATGGCGTGCCTTTCGCCCGCTCTGGGTCGACATGGATGAACTGATGGTCGTGCGTGACGTCGGCGAACTTGTCGATCTGTTCCTGTGTCACTTCGAACCACTCGCCGGTACCCTCGTCGGTGCCGACGTCACCCCGGAACAGTTCGAACGCCTTGGCGGCAGCATCACTCATGCCACGTGACGTTACGACGTTTGAGCTGGGCGCGCTCGCGCTACGCGTCGCGGCCCAGCCGTGCGTCAGCCGTTCGTGGGGAGTTCGTTGAACGGGACGCGTGAGAGGTTGCCGGGTTCTCTTGGCAGACCGAGCGCCCGCTCGCCGATGATGTTGCGTTGGATCTGATCCGTGCCGCCGAAGATCGGCAGGCCTTGCGCGGCGAGAACCTGCGCCGTGACTGTGTGCGCGGCCGACCCACCGGGCGCATCGACGAGGGTGGCGCGGCCCTCGGCGTCGTAGGCGTGCAGCGTCGCGCGCGGGCCGAGGATCTGCGCGCCGAGGTCGCGGTTGTGGCGGAGGATGTGGGCCGTCAGGAGCTTCGAGAAGTTGGGGAAACCGGGGATGTCGCCGCCCGTGCCGCGGATTGCCATGTGCCGCTCGGCATTCATCCGCGTGAGCTCCCCGAGGATGTGGGCCTGGGCGAGTCCCTGCCTGATGACGGGGTCGGCCTCCTTGTCGAACTCGCGCGCGAGCGCGATGTACGTGGCCGCCGGTGACGTCCGCGTCTTCGCCGGCGCGGCGCTCGGTGCCGCCGATGGTTTCCTCACGAACTCGCCCGCCCGCTTGTTCAAGTCGCCGGCAACCGTGCCGGCTCGGGCACCCACGACAAGCGCGGCGCCGCCCCGGGCGCCCATGCCCGACCGCTCGTAGAACAACGTGGTGTTGGCGACCGTCCAGCCGTTGTTCAGGTCCCCGATGCGCGCGTCGTCGCGGACGACGGCATCGGTGAAGAACACCTCGTTGAACATCGCGTTGCCGGTCATCTCCCGCAGGGGCCGGACTTCGACGCCGGGCTGGTGCATGTCGAACGCGAACCAAGTGATGCCCTGGTGCTTCGGAACCGCGGGGTCCGTGCGGGCGAGCAGCATCCCGAGGTCGGCAAGCTGTCCACCCGAGGTCCAGACCTTCTGGCCGTTGACGATCCATACATCCCCGTCGCGCACGGCGCGCGCCGACAGGCCCGCGAGGTCGGAACCTGCGCCGGGCTCGCTGAAGAGTTGGCACCAGGCCCGCTTCCCGGTGACTGCGTCGGGCACGAAGCGGTCGATCTGTTCGCGCGTGCCGTGCGTCGCGATCGTCGGCGACGCGAGTCCGGTCCCCATGCCGAACGGCGCGCCGAGCGCTCCGAACTCGGCGATCGTTTGGCCGACCCGGTTCGCGTCGCCGCGGCTGAGGCCGCGGCCGTAGCAGTCGACCGGCAGGATCGGCGCGGCCCAACCGGCGAGACCGAGTCGTTCCCACCACTCGGCGACGGAGAGATCGGGATCCCAGTTGTCGGTGAGCCAGTCGCGGAGTTCCTCGATCGGGTCTGTCGTGCGCGGTGCCGACTCGGTGCTCGTCATCCCACTGATGCCGCGCGGTCTCGAGCTACCTCGTCGTAGGTCTCGTAGTCGGCGCCGGTGTCGTCAGCGAACTCGTGGTTGAGCAGTCCGGCTTCTCCCCACTTCTGTCGGAGGTAGCCGTTGTTGGCATCGAGCAGCCCGAGCTTGCGCACGTTGGGCACGAGCTTGGCGAAGAACCCCTTTTGGAAGCTCGAGAAGAGGTTCTGGTCGATCTTCGACGACGCCTCGAGGAGCGACGGCGCGACTGCTTGGAAGTCGAGACCGACCCGTTCCCAGATCTCCGGAGTCGCGGAACGCGACCGGTTGCGAAGGGTGTTCTCACAGAGGAAGTCCTGGCGTTCCTTGAGTTCGGCGTCGGACAACTGCCGGTAGTACTCGCCGAGACTGAGCACGCCGAACGCGACGTGACGCGCCTCGTCGGACATGACGTAGCGGAGCAACTTTTTCAGCAGCGGCTCCTCGGTGCTGCGCAGCATCGAACCGAATGCCGCCAGCGCCAGCGACTCGATCACGATCTGCATCCCGAGGTACGCAATGTCCCAGCGGCTGTCCTCCATGAGCGCGGTGATCTGTGCCTCGAGGATCGGGCTCATCGGGTAGGCCTCGCCGAGCTTGCTGTGGAGGTACTTGGCGAAGACCTCGGTATGCCGCGCCTCGTCCATCGTCTGCGTGGCCGCGTAGTACTTGGCGTCGATCCACGGCACCGTCTCGACGATCTTCGCGGCGATCATCATCGCGCCCTGCTCGCCGTGCATGAACTGCGACAGGCTGGCCTTGAGCGACTCGATGCCGAGCGCGAGGAACTCACGCTCACCCCATGCGGCGAGCGGCGAGCCCTCGACCTCCGCCGCGGCACGCGCGAGCTGGACGATCACGTTCTGTTGCGGTGATGTGCGTACCAGCTCTTCGGGATCGACATCGGTTGCCCAGTCGAGGTCCGTCACGGAGTTCCACTGCGACGACATTCCCTTGTTGTAGAGGGTGACGAGTTGCTCGCGGTCGCGGTCGTAGTTCCACAGGAACACGCGTTGGGCGTTGTCGGTGACGAGCTTGATGCTCGCGTCGACCTCGCTCGAATCGGGAAGTTCGGTTGCGGTCATCGACGGGACCCACTTCACGTAGCGCTTCACTCGACGCCGACCATCTCGCGCTCGCGTTCGTCGTCGCCGGCGGGAGCCGCGAGCTCGGCGTGGCCTTCGACGTCGATGTTCGGCAGCAGACGATCGAGCCAATGCGGTAACCACCAATTCTTGTCGCCGAGCAGTTCCATCGTCGCCGGTACGAGCACCATGCGGACGATCGTGGCGTCGAACAGGATCGCCGTCGCCAGCCCGACACCCACCATCTTCAGCACCCGGTCGGGCTCGAGCAGGAACGAGCCGAACACCACCACCATGATGGCGGCCGCGGCCGTGATCACCTTCGCCGTCGCGGCGAGGCCGTCGGCCACCGAGGTGCGGCTGTCGCCTGTGCGATGCCACTCCTCCCTCACGCGTGAAAGCAGGAAGACTTCGTAGTCCATCGACAGTCCGAACACGACTGCGAACAACATCATCGGCGCCCAGCCCTCGATCGGTCCGCGCTCGACCCCGGTGATGTCGTTGAACCAGCCCCACTGGAACAACGCGACGGTCACTCCGTACGCAGCGCCGATCGACAGCAGGTTCATGATCACCGCCTTGAGCGGGACGAGGAGCGACCGGAACGCGACCATCAACAGCAGGAATGAGAGCGCCAACACAGCAGTGAAGAAGAGAGGGAGACGTTCGCCGAGCAACGTCGAGAAGTCCACATTGCCGGCGACGTACCCAGTAATGAGTACCTCCGTCCCGGTCTGATCCTCCAGCGGCGGGAGCACGTCGTCGCGTAACCGATTGACCAACGACGTGGTCGCTTCGTCTTGCGGGCCGCTGATCGGCACGACGTTCCAGAGCACGGCCGACGGGTTCTGCTCGTCGTTCGGCACGGGGCCGTCGACCGATGCAACCTCGGCGTCGGCCGCGATGGCGTCGGTCACCGCCTCGAGCGCGCTGAGGTCGGTCCCTTCGGACACGACGCTCACGAGCAGCAGCTGGCCGTTGAACCCCTTGCCGAACCCGTCGACCTGGAGGTCGTACGCCTGCTTGGTGGTGGTGTCGTCGGCGAAGTTGCTCTCGTCCTGGAATCCGAGCCGCAAGCTCAGGAAGGGGATCGCGAGCACGAGCAGCAGGGCCGTGGCGCCGATGGCGAAGGGCCAGGGGCGATGTTGGATCAAGCGACTCCATCGATATGCGATCGTCTCGCGGCGCGGCCGCGGCGGGCGGTGCGGAACCTCGCGCTTGAGCGCGGGAACGAAGAAACCGAGCAAGATCGTGATCAACGCGAGCGCGATCCCGATGCCGGCCAGCGCGACGACTCCGAGGCCGAGCCCGACCAGCCCGAGTGCGACGAAGGCGGCGGCGGTGAGGCCGCGCCAACGTGTGTGCTCGATCCTGGCCCCGGCGAAACCGAGCAGTGCTGGCAGGAGTGTCACCGACGCGAGCACGGTCACCGCGACCGTCACGGCTGCGGTGATGCCGAGCCCGCCGACGAACCCGACGCCCATCAGCAGCATGCCGAGCAAGGAGACGACGACGGTCGCTCCTGCGAACGCTACCGAACGACCCGCGGTGTCGATCGCGATGCCGATCGACTCGCGTATCTCGTGGCCGGCGTGGAGCTGCTCTCGGTAGCGCGTGACGATCAGGAGCGCGTAGTCGATGCCGACGCCGAGGCCGATCATGATGCCGATGAACGGCGCGAAATCGGGCACCTGGATCACGTGGCTCGCCAACACGACGAAGGCCGACCCAAGGCCGATGCCGAACAGCGCCACCGCGACCGGCAAACCCATCGCGAGGACCGAGCCGAACGCCACGATCAGGATCACGATCGCGAACGCAAGCCCGAACAGCTCCGATGACGGTTCCTCGAACTCCGCGAACAAGTACCCACCGAGTTCGACGCGCACCCCCTCGACTGGCAGCAGCGCTTCGATCTCGTTCGCGACGTCAGCGGCCGCGGTGAAGTCGATGTCCTCGGGCAAGTAGACGTTGGCGACCGCGATGGTCCCGGGCGCGTCGCCCTGTGTGGAGATCTGCCGCTCGCCGCCGGGGTCGTACGGACTCTGGACGAGTGTCACGTGCTCGAGCTGCCGCACCTCCGCGAAGAGCGCCTCCATCGGTTCGCGTACCGCGGGATCCCGAACGTCTTCCTCCGCTTGGAACACGATGGTTCCGAACTGCGGCGATGCCGGCCCATCAGGGAACTCCGCTTCGAGGAGGTCGAAACCCTCCGTCGACTCGAAGCCCTTGAGAGTGAAGTCCTGTCGATATGCATCACCGACACCGCTGGCGATGACGTTGAAGACGACCAGCGCCGCGATCCACACGAACAACACGACCTTGCGACGGTCGTGGCACCACGGACCGAGCCGTGCGAACATCTCTCACCTCTGGGTTGGCCGACAGCGGCGCTCGTCAGTCCGGATGATCGGCACACACACTACGCGGCATCCTGTGCGACGAAGACGTGCTGCATGCAGCCATCGACACGTCGGACGCCTCCGTGCTGCGCCGATCGTCGGTGCAGCCAACGCCTTGCCGACGACTCGCGAAGGGTCACACCCGTGATGCTGCGCGGCGCGTCAGGATGCGAGGCGCTCGCCCGCCCGGACGGCCGTCTCGAGTCGGTTCTCCTCGGGCGCCAGTGGACAGGACCACTTCGGGTCGTGGGCGCATGAGGGGTGGTAGGCGTAATTGAAGTCGAGCGTCACGCGGCTGCCGGAGTGGCCGAGGTCGGCGCCCTTGGCCGTGTCGAGGAGGTAGCGGCCTCCGCCGTAGGTCTCATTGCCAGCCGTCGCGTCGCGGAACGGCAGGAACACGCCTCCGGCGTAGGCATCGAGCCACCAGAGGGCGAGGGCGGCCGGCCGCCCATCGGGAGCCGTGAAGCGGACCGTCCCTAGGCGGTCGAACATCCCCTCGGCGGTGTGCAGTCGCTGCGCGTTGTGGACGGTCGCCGGCTCGATCTCACCGGATAGGCGCCAGGCAGGATCGTACGGGAACCACGCGAGCCGGCGGCCGGGCTGCAGGGGGCTTTGTGGATGTGTGGCGAACAGTTCGTCGCGTTCCGTCCGCCAGCGCCGCCACGCCGCCTCGCCGCCCGCGTCACCGCGGACCGTGGTGTACAGATCGGACACCCGCCGTCGCCAGTCCCACAGTTCCAGGCTCTGCATCCCGGAACGCTCTACCCCGGGAGCGCCAGCACGCATCTGCACGAAGGCGATCGCGCCCGGTGTGCTCGACGTTCGGCTCAGAGGACGTCGACGCACGACTCCTGGTCCCCTTCGGTGCGGTTGCCGCAGGTGGCGCCGAAATCCTCGTAGCCGCTTCCGCTGGGACTCTCGTAGTACAGCTGGTCGCACGCGTCGGCGTCACCGGCCTCGCAGCTGCGCCACAACCCGTCGAGGTACAGGTCGTCCCCAAGCGAGTCCAC
>JBEVDP010000442.1:0-3643 GCA_040513235.1 Acidimicrobiia bacterium
TCAGTCACGGGCTCATGCTCGCCCGTTTCCGTTGCTCGGGTCCAGCGTTGCGAACCGATCGGTCCGTTGCGTGCGTAGAGGGTGGCATGACCATCACCCAGCTGCGAACCCCAGACCAGAAGCAAATGTCCGCCTTGCGCGCCTCGGGCTACGTCGGACCCGCCTATGTGCGCGGCCGTCCCGCGTACGAGTTCGTCGTCGACACGGCCCGCCGCGCCCCGCGAGTCATGCAACCGGCCGCGTAACGCTTGGTGCAGCACATCATCACGCCGTCAGGTGCAGCGACAGGGGACCGTTTGGTCGAGTACCTGCCAGCGGAACTCGACTGTGGGCGAGGCCTCGCCACAGCCGGTGCAACTGATACGCCATGCCGATCCGATACGCGCGATCTCGAGCGGGGCGTCTCCGGTCGAGAGTCGCTTGGCCTCGATGCGCGGCTTGGCGACCGTCGGGAGTGGAGCGAGCTCGACCTCCAGATAGGGAGCTGCCTCGGCCTGCGGCAATCGGGCGTCGAGAAGGCGAACGGCGGCCTCGTACTGCGCGTGCGACTGCTCACACCGGGGGTAGCTGAGCAACGCGTATGTCACTTCGACGCCGACATCGCGCGTGAGTGCTTCGATCGTCGCATCGAGTTCAGCCCCGGACGCGCCGGCGAGAGCGGCCAACTGCGGCACGTACCGTTCAAGGCGCTCCGGCTCGGGAACCTCGTCGGGTCCGGGCTCGGCCAAGAACGCCGCGAGTTCCTCGACGCGCGCGGCTTCGAACACGCCCGTCGCTTCGGAGATCCGGGCGATCTCGTCGACGAAGCCGTCGCGTTCGGTGCGACTCGCGGGGTCCTCGAGCGTGTCCTTGGCGAACATGATGACGAAACGGGCCGCGATTCCTGGACGCTTCCGCCGCAAGATACGGCCCATCCGCTGGATCATCTGGCGCCGGGTGCGGCTCGCGCTCATGACGATGCCGAGGTTCGCATCGGGCACGTCGATACCTTCATCGAGGACACGCGGTGCTGCGACGGCGTGGAGATTGCGGACGCGCAGGTCGTCGAGGATGTCGCGCCGTTGCGCCCGTGCGGTCGAGCCGGTGATGAGGTCGATCGACAGCAGCGGATCGAGTCGGTTGATCGCGTGGTTCGCGGCGCGGACCGTTTCCGTGAAGACCAGCGCGCCGTCGGCGTCCTTGATGGCAGGCGCAAGGTCGCCGAGCAGCTCGTACTTGCCGCTGAGGTCGGCCACGATCTGACGCCGTTTCGCGAACGCGTCGAGATATTCCCGCGCCGCGCGACCGTCGGCGCCCGCGTCGCGCTCGGCGAGATGGGCGACGGCCGCGAGAAAGTCGCCGAAGGGTTCGAGGGGCATGTCCCGCACGAGCCGGAGATGCTGGCGCGCGTTCACGAGCTGTTGTTCCGTCTGGAGGTACTCGACGCGTTCATCGACCGAGAGCGCAACGCCGACGAGCGCGACTCGCGGCGGCGCGCACACGCCGTCAGCGATCGCGGACTCGAACCCGTAGCGGTAGCAGATGCCGCCGAAGTAGGGGAGGAGCAGTTCGGTCACCGCGTCGTCGCTCCGTTCGAGTGTGGCGGTGAGACCGAGCCGTTCGTCGTACTGCTGCAACATGGCGCGGCGCAGCACCCGGCCGCCGAGGCCGTGACACTCGTCGGCGATCAGCAGGCCGCCGTTCTCGCCGGGCGGAACCGGCTTGTGTGCGGCCGCAGAATGGCGGGTCGTGACAAGCACGTCACACGAACCGGAGGTGTCGCGCCCGTCGTCGCCGAGCCGGCCGATACGGATGCCGGGGAGCGCCGAGCACAGGCGACCGTGCCATTGCTCCATGAGGACACGCGACGGAACGACGACCAGTACGAAGCGCTTGCGCCGTAACGCTTCGGATACGGCAACGATCGCGACATCGGTCTTGCCCGACCCCGTGACTGCTTCAATGACGCCGCGGCGGCCGCACCGCAGCCAGCTCACGAGCGCGTCGAGTTGCCAGCGGTAGAGCTCAGGCGGCGAAGACATGGGGAAAGCAGGTTACCGGCCGTACTGTGCCCACGAATCACCCCGTCGCGTCTCCCGCGGCGAGTTCAAGAGGCAGCGAACGCGAGGAGTTCGTCGGGATAGGCGGTGTCGGGCTCCTGCGCGAGGAGAAGGTGAGCGATCGCGTCATACCAGCGTCACGAGCACCTATACCTCCGGCGCCCGTTCAACTACTGAATGCGCGTGCAGCCCTTCGCGCTCATTCCGGCCCGTTGGGCTGGTACTTGCTCGCCGCGAACACGGCACCCTGCGGGTCTTCGAGCACCGTCATCCGCACGGGTTCGGCATCGAACGGGGCGACGAGGATCTTGCCGCCGAGCTTCTCGGCCCGGGCTGCAACCGCGTCGGCATCGTCGATGGCGAAGGTGACGCTCCAGTGCGGGGGAGCGGTGTCGTCGTCTTGTCGAATCAGCATCGCAACCGCGTCGGCGAAGCCTCCCGGCGCGCCGCCAAGATCACCGGTCACGTCGGGGTTGTTCTCCATGAGCCACTTGCCGTAGCCCGCGAGCTTGAAGATCGTGAAGTTGCTGTCGCCCATCGAGAAGTCTTCGACTTCCCAATCGAAGACGTCGCCGTAGAACTGAGCCGCTTGCTCAGGATCGCGAGTGTTGAGCTCGCTGAAGTTCCAGCTACCGGGTTCGTTGCACAGTTGTGCGCCGATGTGCCGGCGCGCCTGCCACACGGAGAATTCCGCGCCGGCGAGATCCGCGAAGGTCGCGTAGCGGCCGGCGTCCATCGCGTCCGTCGGTTCGGTGACGATCCGCCCGCCGGCCTTCTCGACGCGACGCGCGGCATCGTCGGCGCTCTCGACCGCGACGTAGCTCTGCCACATGCCCTTCGGCGCGGCGGCCGGGCCGCCGATGGCCGCAACCTCGAGACCGTGAAGCTTCGCGCTGTAGTAGTGGCCACCTGCGTCGGGTGGCATTTGATCCTCGCACTCCCAGCCGAACAGACCGCTGTAGAACGCGACTGCGGCTTCGACGTCGGGCTGGATCGTGTCCACCCAACACGGGACACCGTAGGGGTACGACTTGCGTTCGAACATGACTGTTCCTCCTCGACCCGTATCGCGTTCCCGCCCAACGTACGCACCGAAACCCGACACCTTGTGGCCAGGTTTCGCGCGGGCTCCCGAATCGAGACGTCGATCAGGGCGTGGATCGCGGCGGAACGCGGCGGCGGCCGTACGGCGAGTCGAGCTCGAAGCGGCGGGCGTCGGTGACGGCCCGTTGCTGGCGGCGAGCGAGGAAGCACTCGTCGAGTTCGCGCTCGACCGTCTTGAGCCGCTCGTGGTCGGCCGGGGACAGGCCGAAGCTGGCTCCAGCCTTCTCGAAGAGAGCGCCCCGCTCGACTGCGAGCTTGTTCATTCGGCGATCGAGGTCGGTTTCTTGCGGCACCATTGCGCTCCTGGCCCGGTCAGAGGCCCTCGCGGATGCGGTCGTGCGACCCGGGGCGCGCACCAAATGGGGCGAGGAGCGAGAAGCGTTCCTTCACTGGAACCCACCCAGCGTACACCCGAGCCGAGCTACCTCGGCACACATGCGTACACTGCTTGACGGCGAGCCGGTTGAATAGGTTGACCGGCCGCGAACTGAAAGAGTCAC
>JBEVDP010000443.1:0-4039 GCA_040513235.1 Acidimicrobiia bacterium
ACCGAGTCACGCAGCGCCCGGTCGGCGAGATCAACGCTCATGCATGCCCGCCCTGCTCACTCATGCGGCCTGTCCTTGCCGTCCCGAACAACCAAGTCGCGTCAGCAACTCCCGCGCCGGCTTCAGGACTGCATCCGGCATGCGGGCCGGGAACACCCCCGCGTCGATGGCACGCGCGACCGACGACCGCACCGCCACGGTCGCCATCACCGGCACGCCCAGCACGTCGCCGATGTCGCGCGCGCCCAGCGCCCGCCCCGATTCCTCGACCAACACGACCCCGGTGGCGTTCGCCACCGCCGGCACTCGCACCGCGCGCCGCAGCGCGAGATAGCAGGCTCGTACCACCACGATCGACGCGTCGGCCACCTCGACCAGCGCTTCGAGCGCCGGCGCGCTCGGCACCCCGACGTCGACGATGGTCGGCGTCGCGTGCTCGCGCAGCGCGACGCCGAGCGCGGCGCCGGCCTCGGGCATTGCGACCGCGACGTCGACCGCGCCGGCCGGCAACAACGTGAGCGACCGCCCCGCGTCGATCGCGAAGCGGTCGAGTGCGTCGACCGGCGCCTCGACTCCGACGGCGAGCCACTCCCGCAAGCCCGTCGCGGGATCGGCCGTCAGTCCCAGGATCGCGGGCTGATCGCCGTTGAGATCGGCCAAGCGAGCTCCGCCCTCGCGCGCCAGGGCAAGGGCACACGCGGCCGCGACGACAGAGGTACCGGAGCCGCCCTTGGGCGACCAGCAACATACGAGCACGAACCCTCCCCGGAATACGCGGGACGGCGCATCGACGCGCGCCGACCCAGCAGTGAAGTCCTGGGGAAGGGCGGGGGAAGTAGGGGCGACGTTACGGCCGCGCCGACCACGCGTCAAGAGGTTCAGAACCGTTCGTGGAGGAACTCCTACGCTGTCGTGTGATGCAAGCCGCGTTCTTCGATCTCGACAAGACGATCATCGCAACGAGTTCCGTCATCGCGCTCGGCGGTCCGCTCTATCGCGAGGGTTTGATCTCCAAGCGGACGATCGCGCGCGGCATCTACGCGCAGGTCGTGTACATGCTCGTCGGGGCCGACGAGGAGAAGATGGACCGTATGCGCGAAGGGATGCTCGCGCTCACGAAGGGCTGGGATCACAGCCGTGTCAAGGAACTCGTGCGAGAGACCCTCGACCAGGTGATCACGCCCGTCATCTACGCCGAAGCGCTCGAACTCATCGAGGAGCACAAGGCCGCGGGACGCAAGACGGTGATCATCTCGTCGTCGCCGTCGGAGACCGTCGAGGCCATTGGCGAACACCTCGGCGTTGACGACGTGATCGCGACGCGCGCTCGGATCGACGCCGACGGTCGCTACACGGGCGAGCTCGAGTTCTACGCGTACGGCCCCTACAAAGCCGACGCGATCCGCGAGATGGCGGTGCGCGAAGGCATCGACCTGGCGCAGTCGTATGCGTACTCCGACTCGATCACGGACCTCCCGATGCTCGAACTCGTCGGTAATCCGGTCGCAGTCAATCCCGACCGCGAACTCGCGCGCGTCGCGCGCGACCGCGAGTGGGAGACGCGTACATTCCAGCGGCCGGTGCGACTCCGAGATCGCGTGCCGGTTCCGCCCAAGGGTCCGACGATCGCCGCGGGCAGTGCTCTCGCCGCGATCGGTACCGGCGTGATCGTCTACCTGTGGCTGCGCCGGCGGGCCGAAGCCAACGCTTGACGCTCGCGCGGATCAGGCGTCGCGCACCTTCTTGGCGACGAGCACAGCCAACGCGACCAGCACGAGCAGCAACAGCACCTTCTTCACGGATAGTCCTCCTCCGGTGTCGGTCGGCGGGCGATACCGGGCCGGGATACCCAGCCCGTTTCACCGTCGCTCACGCTCAGACCGCGAGCAGATCCCGTGCGCCGGTGTCGGCGCTCGGGTGGCGCAGCTTCGACATCGCCCGGGCCTCGATCTGGCGGATGCGTTCCCGGGTGAGGTTGAAGTACTCGCCGACTTCTTCGAGCGTCCGCGGCTCACCTCGGTCGAGACCGAAGCGCAACGCCAGGATTTGGCGTTCCCGCTCGTCGAGCGGCGCGAGGAGCTTCTCGATCTCGGCCGGCAGAAGCGCGGTGGCCGCGACCTCGAACGGCGACTCGGCCGAGCGGTCCTCGACGATGTCGCCCAGTTCAGCGTCGCCGTCTTCGCGGAGCGGCTCCGAGAGCGAGAGCGGTTCGGCCGCGAAGCGCAGGGCTTCGGTGACCTTGTCCTCGGGCATCTCGACTTCCGCCGCGAGCTCGCTCAATGTCGCGGGACGACCGAGCTTGAGCTCGAGGCGCGAGCGCGCTTTCTGCAGCCGCGCGAGCGTGTCGCCCGCGTGGACCGGGAGACGGATCGTGCGGCCCGTGTTGGCGATGCCGCGAGTGATCGCCTGCCGGATCCACCAAGTTGCGTAGGTGGAGAACTTGAAGCCCTTGCGCCAGTCGAACTTCTCGACGGCATGCATGAGGCCCAAGTTGCCCTCTTGGATCAGGTCGAGCAGGGGAAGGCCCGAAGCCTGGTACTTCTTGGCGATCGACACGACGAGCCGCAGGTTCGACTGCACGAACGTGCGCTGTGCGTCCTCGCCGTGACGTGAGGTACGGCGCAGCTCGCGCTTCTTGGCCGGCGTCAGCCCCTTGGGCGGTGTCGCCAGCTGTTCGCGCGCTGCGTTGCCAGCTTCGATTGCCTGGGCGAGCCGGACCTCGTCGTCCTTCGTGAGGAGCGGGTACTGGCCGATGTCCGTGAGATACAGGCGTACGAGGTCTTCCTCGTCCCTCTCGACTCGCTCCTTCGCCAAGACTGCATCCTTCGCTTCCAGGGACCGTCGAATAGGAATCCGGATGCGACCCGACCCTTCCGGTCCCACCACCCAGAGACACCTGATCCGTGCATCCGTACGATACCGGCCACGTCAAGGCTACTTTTTTTGTGTCATCGGGTCTTGACAAACCCCTCGCGCGTTCGCAAGGGAACTCGACGAAGGAGCACGCGCGATGGCAGACGACATCGAGGTAGCCATGGTCACCGCGACGTTCGACGCGGCCCCGGGATCGGAAGCCGACCTCGCGGGTGTGCTGGCTCGGTACGTCGTCCTGACCCGCAACGTCGACGCGTGCCGCAACGTCGACCTCGTGACCTCAGCCACGCAGGGTGGCCGATTCCTCGTCATCCAGAAGTGGGATTCAGCCGCGGCAGTCCAGGCGCACCTCGACTCCGAGCTGATGACCGGCATGGCCCGCGAAGCGATCCCGCTGCTCGCGACGAAGCCGGCAATCGACCTCTTCGACACGATCTCCGCCCACGACCTCGCGTGAGCAGAGCCCGCTACTTCTGGCGCAGGAGGTCGACGGGGACCTTGCTGGGGCCCCGGTCGGAGGCTCCGGTCTCGACGCAGATCTCCTTGATGGCCGCAAACGACGTCGACGGCGCATCCCACAGCCGCTCGAAGGCGGCGTCGGCCACGTCGGTGAACCCGTGCTGCAGCCGGTACTCGTAGAGCTGGGCCTGGTGGCGCACCGGGAGACCGCCGGAGTCGAGGC
This sequence comes from Acidimicrobiia bacterium, assembly GCA_040513235.1. Taxonomy (GTDB): domain Bacteria; phylum Actinomycetota; class Acidimicrobiia; order IMCC26256; family PALSA-610; genus JANNHK01. The sequence continues at coordinate 3,557 of JBEVDP010000443.1, forward strand.
GGCCGGCCCGACCCACGGCGCTCACATCCCACGCTGCCCGCTCCGCGCGGGTGAGCTTGCCGTCGGGCGGTGCGTCGGCGAACTCGGGCGAGAGCCGGTCCCGAGCCCTCAGCAGCGCAATCGTGAGGTCACGCCGGGCTTGCGCGGGCGCAAACGTCCGCGGCCGGCGGCTGTCCTCGAAGTTCGCACCCGATATCCAGAGTTCGATGCGGCCGTCGGCAACGTCGGTCAGGTGCCCCGTGAGCGGCGCGAAGAGGGCTTCGTCGACCTCCAGGTGGATGTCGACGCTGCTGTCGATGCCGACCAGTGCCGCCACGTCCTCGACGATCGCGGCAATCTCCGCGGCGTCGTAGGCGATCAGCGTGAACGGGTCGGGCGTGACCTTGATCATGGCTCCCTCCGCTACGCGCCGAGGGGGCTTCGCCCAGCGGGGCTCCGCTGCGTCCGCACGCTTACCCGGCCCATCGGTTACGACCCTCCGCC